>NZ_JBHXAW010000428.1:0-2307 GCF_042726645.1 Isoptericola sp. NPDC060257 | reverse complement strand
CCCGTGAACGCGTCCGCGCGAAGCCATCCTCGACCCGCGCGACCGCACCGACGCGGAGCAGCGGCTAGGAAGCAGCCAGCTCCGCCCGGACCTCCTCCCGCAGGCGCCCGTGCCGCGACGGCTCGGGGGCGGCGGCGAGCAGCGTCTTCGTGTACTCGTGCTGCGGGTTGAGGATGACCTCGTCGGACGGACCCCGCTCCACGATGTCCCCCCGGAACATCACGATGATCTCGTCGCTGAAGTGTCGCGCCGTGGCGAGGTCGTGGGTGATGTACAGGACGCCGAGGTTCTCCTCGCGCTGCAGCCTGGCGAGCAGGTTGAGCACCCCGAGCCGGATGGAGACGTCGAGCATCGAGACGGGCTCGTCGGCGACGAGGAACCTCGCGCCGGGTGCGAGAGCCCGGGCGATGGCGACCCGCTGCCGCTGTCCGCCGGACATCTCGTGCGGCCGCTTGACCGCGTAGAGCTCGGCCGGTGTGAGGTTGACGCGCTCCAGCAGGTCGTGGACCGCGGGCTCGAGCGCGTCACCGCTCGCGACACCGTGCAGCTTCAACGGGCGCTCCAGGTGGTGCGCCACCGTGTGGTACGGGTTGAGCGACGCGAACGGGTCCTGGAAGACCATCTGCACCTGGTGGCGGTAGCTCGACAGCGCGCGGCCGCGGCGCCCGATAGGCCTGCCGTCGAGCAGGATCTCGCCGCTCGTCGGGGTCTCGAGCTGGGAGATCATCTTGGCCACGGTCGACTTGCCGGACCCGGACTCGCCGACGAGAGCGAGGGTCTTGCCGGGCTCGAGCGTGAACGACACGTCGTTCACGGCACGCAGGGTGCCGCTGCGCAGCCCGCTGCGGACCTTGAACTCCTTGACGAGGTTGCGGACCTCGAGGCTGCTCATGACGCCTCCTCCTCGGCGGCGTCGCGGGTGACGCCGGTGCGGACGAACGAGCCACGGTCGCCCGTGAGGCTCGGGAACGAGTCCAGGAGCTGCCGCGTGTACGGGTGCTGGGCCCGCGCGTAGATGGACTCCGAGGTGTCGAGCTCGACGATCCGGCCGGAGCGCATGACGGCGATCCGGTCGCTGATCTCGAGCAGGAGCGGCAGGTCGTGGGTGATGAACACGACGGCGAAGTTGAACCGCTCGCGCAGCCGCATGATCTCGCGCAGGATGCCGCGCTGGACGACGACGTCGAGCGCGGTGGTCGGCTCGTCCATGATCATGACCTGCGGGTTGAGCGCCATCGCCATGGCGATCATGACGCGCTGGCGCATCCCGCCGGACAGCTCGTGGGCGAAGCTGTCGAGGCGCGTCGGGTCGACCCCCACGAGCTCGAGCAGCTCGGCGGAACGCGCGGCGCGCTCCTTCGTGCCCATCTGCGGCCTGTGGGTGGTGAGGACGTCTCCGAGCTGCTTGCGCACGCTGATCACCGGGTTGAGCGAGTTCATCGCCCCCTGGAACACCATGGACACCTTGTCCCAGCGGAAGGCACGCAGCGCGTCGCCGGTGAGGCTGACGACGTCGATGTCGGCGCCGTTCGCGTCGTGGAACGTCACCTCGCCGGAGCGGAGGATGGCCGGGGGCTTGAGGAGCCGGTTGAGGCCGTAGGCGAGCGTCGTCTTGCCGCACCCCGACTCGCCGGCGAGCCCGAGGATCTCGCCGCGGTGCAGCGTGAGGGAGACGTCGTCCACGGCGCGGACGGGCGGGTCCACCTCGTACTCGATGGACACGTTCCGAGCGGTGAGGACCGGCTCGAGGCGGGCCACGTGGTCGTCGTGCGTCGGCGACGACAGCGGGCCGGTGGTGGTGGCGGTCATGCGTCGACCCTCTCCTTGTCGGCGGCGACGGTCTCCGTCGCGGCTCGGCGGCCGAGCTTGTCCTTGCCCGCCTTGCGCGCCTCGCGGACGCTCTTGGCGGCGGCGGGCGCGAGCCGCAGCTTCGGGTTGACGATCTCGTCGATGGCGAAGTTGACGAGGGAGAGCCCGGTGCCGAACAGGGCGATCATCAGGCCCGGGGGAACGAACCACCACCAGGCGCCGCGGGTCAGCGCGCCGCCGCCCTGCGCCTCGTTGAGCATCGTGCCCCAGGTGATCGACCCGTTGGGCCCGAGGCCCAGGTAGGACAGGCCGGCCTCGCCGAGGATGGCGAGCACGATCGCGAAGAGGAACTGGGACGCCAGCAGCGGCAGCAGGTTGGGCAGCACCTCGACGCCGATGATGCGCGGCGTCTTCTCCCCGGCGACCCGGGCCGCGGAGACGTAGTCGCGCACCCGCAGCGACCGGGCCTGGGACCGCAGCACGACGGCGGGCCCCGCG
>NZ_JBHXAW010000427.1:0-2309 GCF_042726645.1 Isoptericola sp. NPDC060257 | reverse complement strand
GCCGAGCCCTCCGTGCCGTCCACCTGGAACTCGACCAGCTCGTCGCGGTTGACGCGCACGGCCCACGACGAGTTGATCTGGGCGATCGCGCCGCCCTCCAGCTCGAAGATGCCGTACGCGGCGTCGTCGGCGGTGGCGGCGTACTCCTTGCCCTGCTCGTCCCAGCGGGTGGGGATGTGGGTGGTGGTCTGCGCGTTGACGGTCCTGACCGCGCCGAGGATGCCCTCGAGGACGTAATTCCAGTGGCAGAACATGTCCGTGGTCATGCCGCCGCCGTCCTCCTTGCGGTAGTTCCACGACGGGCGCTGGGCGGCCTGGTGCTCGCCCTCGAACACCCAGTAGCCGAACTCGCCGCGCAGCGACAGGATGCGGCCGAAGAAGCCCTCGTCCACGAGACGGCGCAGCTTGACCAGGCCCGGCAGGTACAGCTTGTCGTGCACGACGCCGGCGGTGACGCCGGTCTCCTCGCGCAGGCGGGCGAGCTCGACGGCCTCGGCCAGCGTCTCGGCGGTCGGCTTCTCCGTGTAGACGTGCTTGCCGGCCTGCATCGCCTTGGTGAGGGTCTTGGCGCGCAGCGACGTCATCGAGGCGTCGAACACGATGTCCGTGGCCGGGTCGGCGACGATCCCGTCGAGGTCGGTCGTGTACTCCGTGACGCCGTGCTTCGCGGCCAGCTCGGCGAGCTTGGACTCGTTGCGGCCCACGAGGACGGGCTCCACCTGCACGCGCGAGCCGTCGGGCAGCTCGACGCCGCCCTGATCGCGGATCGGCAGGATCGAGCGCACGAGGTGCTGGCGGTAGCCCATGCGGCCCGTGACGCCGTTCATCGCGATGCGCAGCGTGCGCGTGGGTGTGGTGCTCACTCGGGACTCCTTCGTCGGTGCGTCTCGGCGGGGGCTGCGACGCGATGGCGGAATGCGCTTTCCATCAAGTTAGGCGCTGCCGCCGCCGCCCGTCAAGCAGGAGCCCGGAGCGGCTCGCTCCGCGGCGGGTGAAGACCCGGGCCGGTTGACACTCCGGAGCCCTCCGTGTTTCCTATAGGAAACACGATTCCACGATCGACGGAGATCTCCTTGCGCACTGCGGACACCTGGCCCATCGCCGCCAACATGCTGTCCTTCGGCTCCACCGCGGCCGACGGCACCCCCAACGTCGACGCCCCCGCCGAGTCCTGGCGCGGGCAGCTCCAGCAGGTCGCCGACCTGGGGTTCGCGGACGTCGACCCCACCGACGCGTGGCTGTCGATCGGGGAGATGACGGACGCCCGGTTCGCCGAGCTGCTCGTCGTCCTCAAGGAGGTCGGCCTCGCCGTCCCGTCCGTGTCGACGACGCGCCGGAGCGTGGTCGACGCCGCCCGCGGCGAGGAGTACCTGCGCTTCGGGCACACGATCATCGACCGCGCACCGGCGCTCGGCGCCGAGGTCGTGAACTTCGGCTTCATGCAGGCGCTCACGCCGGCGCAGGAGAAGGCGCTCTGGTTCTGGCTGGCGGAGGGGCACCGCGACGACCTCGCCGACGCCGAGAACCGCGACCTGGCCGTGCGGCGCATCCGCGAGCTCGCCGACCACGCGGCCGAGGTGGGCGTGCAGGTCAGCCTCGAGATGTACGAGGACACCTACATCGGCACGCCGGACCTGGCCGTGCGCTTCCTCGAGGACGTCGACCGCGACAACGTGGGCCTCAACCCCGACCTCGGCAACCTCGTGCGGCTGCACCGCGAGATCGAGGACATCCCGACGATGTTCGCGAAGGTGCTGCCGCACACGAACTTCTGGCACATCAAGAACTACACGCGCGACGTGGACCTGGCGACGGGCGCGTACGCGACCCACCCGACCCCGCTGGTGCAGGGCGTCGTCAACTACCGCGTGATGATCCGGCAGGCGCTCGAGCTCGGCTTCGAGGGCGTGTTCGTCTGCGAGCACTACGGGTCGGACAGCCTCGGCGTCGCGGCGCTCAACCGCGAGTACATCCGCGGCGTGCTGCGCTCCGCGGGGCGCTGAGCAGGCCCCTCCGGCGCCCCGCGCCGCCCCATCCCGTCACCGCACGAGCAAAGGTGCTGCCCCCATGACGTACGTCCACAACCGTCCCGAGGACTTCGCCCGCGAGGCGCTCAGCGGCCTCGTCAAGGCCCACCCCGGCGTCCTACGCCGCGTGCCCGGCGGCGTCGCGCGCGCCGAGGGCACGCGCCCCGGCAAGGTCGCCGTCGTCGTCGGCGGCGGCTCCGGCCACTACCCGGCGTTCGCCGGGCTCGTGGGGGAGGGCGTGGCCGACGCCGCGGTGTGCGGCGAGGTCTTCGCCTCCCCGTC
>NZ_JBHXAW010000426.1:0-2311 GCF_042726645.1 Isoptericola sp. NPDC060257 | reverse complement strand
CGGTCGCCTCCTCGAACCGGGCGAGCCCCTCCTCGGTTGGCTCGAGGAGGCGGGCCGAGCGGCCGGGCGCGGTGAACCGGCGCAGCAGCCCCGCCGCGAGCGCCCCGTTGACCTGACGGTTGACCGTGGACTGCTCGAGCCGCAGCGCCTCGGCGATCTCCCGCAGCGTGCGGGGCCGGCCGTCGGAGAGCAGCCACAGGAGGCGACCGTCGGCGGTGCCGAGCGGGCTGCGGTGCTCCGCGAGACGGCGGTGGAGGTCGAGCCGGAAGAGCAGGCCCGCGACCCGGCGGTCGTCGGTCAGCTCAGCGGGGTCGGACGACGAGGGCGACGGCGCGGACGACGGTGTCACGGTCGGCATCGGGATCCCTTCGGAGGGTTGACGCTGGTCGATATGCAGGTAGCATACACACGGTCTTATGTAAGTTACACATCCCGAGGTGTGCCGTGAGCTCTTCCCCGTCCCCCGCCCCCGACGCGCCGCCGCGAACCGACCGGCGGGCCATCGCCGTCGTCGTGGTCGTCTGCTTCAGCAGCCTCTGCGCGGCGCTCATGCAGTCGCTCGTCATCCCGATCCAGAGCGAGCTGCCCGAGCTGCTGTCGACGTCGGCCAGCACGGCGTCGTGGGTGGTCACGGCCACGCTGCTCGGCGGCGGCGTCGCGATGCCGGTGACCGGCCGGCTCGCCGACCTCTACGGCAAGAAGCCGGTGCTCGTCGTCTCGGCCGCCGTGCTGGTGGTCGGCTCGCTGGTCTGCGCCGTCTCCGGCTCCGTGGGCCCCGTGCTGGTCGGCCGGGTGCTGCAGGGCGTCGCGATGGGCTACATCCCCGTCGCGATCAGCATGGTCCGCGAGATCGCGCCGCCGCACCTGCGCAACACCGCCGTCGCGGGCGTCAGCGCCACGCTCGGCGTCGGCGGCGCGCTCGGCCTGCCGCTGGCCGCGTGGATCGCGCAGGACTTCGACTGGCACATGCTGTTCTGGGTCTCCGTCGTCCTCGCCGTCGTCATGACGGCCCTCACCGCGACGGTCGTGCCGCACGTGCGCGACGCCCACCCCGGCCGCCTCGACGTGGTCGGTGCGATCGGGCTGGCGATCGGCCTCGTCGGCGTCCTCGTCGGCGTCTCCAAGGGCAACGACTGGGGCTGGGGCGCCGCGAGCACCCTCGGCATGGTCGTGGGCGGCGTCGTCGTCCTGCTGCTGTGGGGCTGGTACGAGCTGCGCCACGACGACCCGCTGGTCGACCTGCGCACCACCGCCCGCCGTCCCGTGCTGCTCACCAACCTCGCCGCCGTCCTCATCGGGTTCGGCATGATGGCGCAGTCCATCGTCGTGCCGCAGCTCCTCGAGATGCCGGAGGCCACCGGCTACGGCCTGGGCCAGACGATCCTCGAGGCGGGCCTGTGGATGGCCCCGGCGGGCCTCATGATGATGCTCTTCACGCCGGTCTCGTCCCGGCTGCTCACCCGGCTCGGCGGCCGCAGCACCATGGCGATCGGCGCGGGCGTGCTCGCGCTCGGCTACGTCGTCGCCGTCTTCCTCATGGACGCGCCGTGGCAGCTCATGCTCGCCTCGTGCGTGGCGTCCGCGGGTGTCGGGATCGGGTACGCCGCGATGCCGACGCTCATCCTCACCAACGTGCCGGCCGCCGAGTCGGCCGCGAGCGTGGGGCTGAACAGCCTCATGCGCTCCATCGGCACCACCGTGGCGGGCGCCGTCATGGCGATCGTGCTCACGAGCCGGACCACGGTGCTGGCGCCGGGCACCCCGCCCATCCCCACCGGCGGCGCGTTCCAGCTCTGCTTCGTCATCGGCGCCGTCGCGGCGGCCGTCGGCGCGGCGATCGTGCTGTGCATCCCGCGGCAGCGCAGCGGGCAGGGGGAGGGTCGGCACCTGGCCGCCGTCCCCGACGCCGACGACGAGCCCGCCCTGGTGGGCTGAGCCACCTCGCACCGGGGACGCCGCCGGAGGCCGCTGCGCCAGGTTCGTGACGTGGCGGCCTCCGGTGACAGGCTTCGTCGACCTCGGGCACCGGTCGAGCGACGTCAGGCAGGAACCTTGTCGAGGAAGCCGCGGACGTCGCGGATGCGCTGGTCCGCGTCCGCTCGGACAGCCCGGAGGCGTTCTACTCCTGCTCGGACGTCGCCTTCGGCGGCGCGAACGGCGGGGGCGGTGGCGCGAGCCGGGCCCCGGTGGCCGAGGTGCGCGGGTCGCGCAGGCCCGCGTCGTACAGGGCGCGGGTGGTGGCCACGGCGACCGAGGCGCGGATGCGGGCGCTGAGCAGGCTCGCGAGGACGAGGGTGCGGTAGAGGGGCTG
>NZ_JBHXAW010000425.1:0-2315 GCF_042726645.1 Isoptericola sp. NPDC060257 | reverse complement strand
CGAGATCAGCAGGCCGACCTCGGCCATCAGCGAGCCGAAGCCCTCGTTGATCCCCGTGACGACGTCGTCATAGGACATGCCCGTCGTGAGCCCCAGGACGATCGTCCCAAGGAGCAGCGCGAGCGCCGGGTTGAGCCTGAGCCTGACGATCAGCAGCGCGATCGCCACGAAGACCAGAACGAAGTCGATGATCAGCCATGCTGCTGACACCATCGCCACCTGCTTCCGTGGTGGGGACCGCTCGGTGCGGTCCCGGGATGAAAGATGACCTGAGGGTCGGGGCGACGATGGATGCGTGCGGGCGATCCGCCATTGGACCCTGGATGACTCCTCAGATGACCTGCACCGTAGACGGGCTGGCCGACTGCGGTCAACCTGCTCAATTCCGCGCAGTTCAAGCCTGGTTGTGGCAGTTCGGGCCCCGCGGCACGAACGTCAACTCCTCTGATGACCTGCTATCGTCCTGGGATCGTGAGACGCACACGGCGGCGTACTGCCGTCGGACGGAGGAGTGAGATGAAGATCGACCGGGTCGAGACGTTCGTGCTGAAGGTGCCCCTGGGCGCCGAGCGGTTCTACTCCTCCCAGGCGGAGTTCCCCGAGCGCAACAGCCTGCTGGTGCGCGTCACGACCACCGACGGGGTCGTCGGCTGGGGGGAGGGCGGGCAGTACGGCCCCGCCGAGCCGGTCAAGGAGTGCATCGACTCCGTCCTCGCTCCCCGCCTCCTCGCGATGGCCACTGCCGATCCCGGCGTGGTCTGGGAGCACCTCTACTCGTCGACGCGCGACTTCGGGCAGAAGGGCACCTACATCGAGGCGATCAGCGCGATCGACATCGCCCTGTGGGACATCGTTGGAAAGAGCCTGGGCGTACCCGTGTCGACCCTCATGGGCGGTCGGTTCCGCGAGCACGTGCCGGCCTACGGCACCGGGGGTTACTACCGGGACACGGAGCTCGACGCAGCGCGCGATCTGCCCGCGCTGCAGGACGAGGTCACCCGGTACGCCGAGTCCGGGTTCTCGATGCTCAAGATGAAGGTCGGCCTGCTGCCGGTCCGCGAGGACGCGCGTCGCGTCGCAGCGGTCCGCGAGGCGCTGGGCGACGACTTCGGCCTGCTCGCGGACGCCAACCACGCCTACAACTCGAGCACCGCGGTTGCGATGGGACGCGTCCTGGAGGACGCCGGGTTCGAGCTCTTCGAGGAGCCCGTGCCGCCGGAGGACCGGGCCGGCTATGCCCGCGTCCGTGCTGCGGTCGACGTTCCCGTCGCCGGGGGCGAGGCCGAGTACACCCGCTACGGGTTCCGGGACTTCATCGCCGGCGGCTGCGTCGACATCGTGCAGCCCGACATCTGCGTCGCAGGCGGGATCTCCGAGGTGCAGCGGATCGCCGCACTCGCGTCGGCGCACAACCTGCGCACCGTTCCCCACGTCTGGGGCTCGGGCATCGCCCTGAGCGCCGGGCTCCACGTGTGCGCGGCGCTTCCGCTCACACCGTTCGCCTACCGCCCGGTGCCGCTGCAGAACGAGCCCGTCATCGAGTTCGACCGCACCCGGAACCCGCTACGCGACGACCTCTTGTCCGAGCCGTTCACGATCGAGCACGGTCATGTCGCCGTCCCCACCGGGCCGGGGCTCGGCGTCGAGGTGAACATGGACGTCGTCGAGCGGTACCGGGCGGCGTGAGAGGCGCACGACGAACACACGCGACCTCACCACCCGCGCCGCCCTCGGCACGGGTGGGTGAGCCGGCAGCGGCGCGGCCAACGCTCTCGTCGAGGCGGGCGGAGCACAGGTCTCCATCGCCTGCCGGAGAACCGCCCACCCGACGAAGCGTCCCTGGCACACGCCGCCGGGCCGACGGCGATTCTGTTGTCCGACTCCGGGCCGTTCTCGCACGCGGGCGCGACCTGAGCAGGGAGCGAACGCCGCGCAGGGCGCGGTCGTAGCTGTCGCCGGCCGAACCGACAGGAGGCGACCGCCCCCGGCCTCTGCGAGGCGCGCGTGTCGCGGATCGCGAGGTACTGCATGCCTTTTGGCGCCGCGGTGCGCGAGGCCGATCAGATTGCCGCCGTCGCGGGTGCGGGTCGGGATGTCCGTCTCCAGGACAGCCAGGGCGAGGTCGGTGCGCAGACCCGGGGACGCTCTGCCAGCCGATCACGCGCCCGGAGCAGACACCGCCACAGAGCTGGCGCCCGGGCTCGCTGCCGGCGGAGCGCCGTGGCCACGACCTCGCTGCGACGCGCAACGCCCGGCAAGCCCGCTCGAGTCACGCGAGAGGCCCCGCCCTCCATCGAGGGCGGGGCCTCTGCACG
>NZ_JBHXAW010000424.1:0-2347 GCF_042726645.1 Isoptericola sp. NPDC060257 | reverse complement strand
GGCTCCTACAGGTGATCCCTGTGTTCCTGGGAGCGACGCTCCTGCTCTACGCACTCGTGTTCCTGCGGCCCGGAGATCCCGTGGCAGGCCTGGGCGGGGAGCGCGGTCTCCCCGAGGCCGTGCAAGCCCAGATTCGCGAGCAGTACAACCTGAACGAACCGTTCATCGTGCAGTACCTGCTGTTCCTCAAGGGCGTCTTCACGCTCGACTTCGGCGTCGACTTCCGAGGTCAGGACATCATGGACGTCATCGGCGCGGCGCTGCCGGTCACGTTCCAGCTCGCGATCATGGCGCTCGTCATCGAGGGCGTCTTCGGCGTCCTCTTCGGGCTCTTCGCCGGCATGCGCAAGGGCGGCTGGTTCGACGGCACCGTGCTGGTGATCAGCCTGCTCGTCATCTCCGTGCCGACGTTCGTCATCGGCTTCGTGCTCCAGTTCGTGATGGGCGTGAAGCTCGGCTGGTTCCCCGTGACCGTCGGCAGGGACCCCAACTTCTACAGTCTCCTGCTACCGGCGATCGTGCTGGCAGCGACGTCCTTCGCGTACGTGATCCGCCTGACCCGCACGTCGGTCGCGGAGAACCTCAGTGCCGACTACGTCCGCACCGCGCGAGCGAAGGGGCTCCGTCGCTCGCAGGTCACCGGCCGCCACGTGCTGCGCAACTCGCTCATCCCCGTCGTCACGTTCCTGGGCGCCGACCTCGGCAACCTCATGGGTGGCGCGATCGTGACGGAGGGCATCTTCAACATCAACGGCGTCGGGGGGACGCTCTACCAGGCGATCATCCGCGGCGAGAACATCACCGTCGTCTCGCTCACGACCGTGCTGGTCATCGTCTACATCCTGGCGAACCTGCTCGTCGACCTCCTCTACGCCGCCCTCGACCCGAGGATCCGTTATGCCTGAGAACCGATACGAGACCGTGCCCGGCGGACGGCGACCGCGCCCCGGGCAGGAGCACTTCGCCGCCGAGGTCGACGAGGGCGGCCTGGGTGCCGTCGACGCGGTCAAGACGGACGAGGCGCCCTCCAGCCTGTGGCGCGACGCGTGGCGCGAGATGCGCCGGCGCCCCATGTTCTGGGTCGCGGCCGCGATCATCCTGCTCGTCATCACGGTGGCGGCCTTCCCGGGGTGGTTCACGTCCGTGCACCCGCGCTTCGACTGCGAGCTGGCCAAGTCGCTCGCCGGCCCCGAGCCCGGGCACCCGTTCGGCTTCGACAAGCAGGGCTGCGACATCTACGCGCGCACCATCTACGGTGCCCGTGCGTCCGTGCTCGTGGGCGTCATGTCCACGGCGATGGTCGTGATCCTCGGCACCATCATGGGCGCCGTCGCCGGCTACTTCGCCGGCTGGTTCGACGTCATCCTGTCGCGCATCACCGACATCTTCTTCGCCATCCCGCTGGTGCTGGCCGCCATCGTCATCATGTCGATCACCACCAACCGGACGAGCTTCACCGTCGCCCTGGTGCTCGCGTCGTTCGGGTGGACGTCCATCGCCCGTATCACGCGCGGCACCGTGATGTCCGTGAAGAACAACGAGTTCGTCACCGCCGCCCGCTCGCTCGGCATGGGGCGCGGCAAGATCCTGCTGAGGCACGTGCTGCCGAACTCGGCGGCGCCGATCATCGTGTACGCCACGGTCGCGCTGGGCACGTTCATCGTGGCCGAGGCCACGCTGAGCTTCCTCGGCATCGGCCTGCCGCCCAGCACCGTGTCGTGGGGCGGGGACATCTCGCAGGCGCAGCGGGCGATCCGCCAGGCGCCGGAGATCCTCTTCTACCCGGCCGCGGGCCTGGCGATCACGGTGCTCGGCTTCATCATGATGGGCGACGTCGTGCGCGACGCCCTCGACCCGAAGGCACGGAAGCGATGACGACACAGTTCCCAGTGACGAACGGCAACCAGCCCGTCGGTGAGGGCGCCGGCCGCAGCTACGAGGCGGGGACCGACAAGCCCCTGCTCGAGATCAGGGACCTGCAGGTGTCGTTCACGACCTCGGAGGGCGTCGTGCACGCCGTCCGCGGCGCCGACATCACCGTGTACCCCGGTCAGTCGGTCGCGATCGTCGGCGAGTCCGGGTCGGGCAAGTCGACCACCGCGCACGCCGTGATCGACCTGCTGCCCGGCACCGGCAAGGTGACCGGCGGCAGCATCAAGTTCGACGGTCGCGAGATCGTGGGCCTGCCCCGCACGGAGATCGAGGCGATGCGCGGCCGGGACATCGGCCTCGTCCCGCAGGACCCGATGTCGAACCTCAACCCGGTGTGGCGCATCGGCACCCAGATCGAGGAGGCCCTCAAGGCCAACGGCTTCGAGGGCGGCAAGCGGGAGCGCAAGGAGCGCGT
>NZ_JBHXAW010000423.1:0-2370 GCF_042726645.1 Isoptericola sp. NPDC060257 | reverse complement strand
CCTCCCGTACTCCCTGAAGATCCTCGCCGAGAACCTCCTGCGCACCGAGGACGGCGCCAACATCACGGCCGACCACGTGCGCGCCCTCGCGTCCTGGGACCCTGACGCCCAGCCCGACACGGAGATCCAGTTCACGCCCGCCCGCGTGATCATGCAGGACTTCACCGGCGTGCCCTGCGTCGTCGACCTCGCCACGATGCGCGAGGCCGTCGCGGAGCTCGGCGGCGACCCGAAGCGGATCAACCCGCTCGCCCCCGCCGAGATGGTCATCGACCACTCCGTGCAGATCGACGTCGCCGGCCGCGCGGACGCCTTCGCCCGCAACGTCGAGTTCGAGTACGAGCGCAACCACGAGCGTTACCAGTTCCTGCGCTGGGGCCAGACGGCGTTCGACGACTTCAAGGTCGTCCCCCCGGGCACCGGCATCGTGCACCAGGTCAACATCGAGTACCTGGCGCGCACGATCATGACCCGCGAGGTGGAGGTCGACGGGCAGAAGGTGCTGCGCGCCTACCCCGACACCTGCGTCGGCACCGACTCGCACACCACGATGGTCAACGGCCTCGGCGTGCTGGGCTGGGGCGTCGGCGGCATCGAGGCCGAGGCGGCCATGCTCGGGCAGCCGGTGTCGATGCTCATCCCGCGCGTCGTCGGCTTCAAGCTGTCGGGCTCCATCCCCGCCGGCGTGACCGCGACCGACGTCGTGCTCACGATCACCCAGATGCTGCGCCAGCACGGCGTGGTCGGGAAGTTCGTCGAGTTCTACGGCGAGGGCGTCGCCCAGGTGCCGCTCGCCAACCGCGCCACCATCGGCAACATGTCGCCGGAGTTCGGCTCCACCGCCGCGATCTTCCCGATCGACGGCGTCACGCTCGACTACCTGCGCCTCACCGGCCGCAGCGAAGAGCAGCTCGCGCTCGTCGAGGCGTACGCCCAGGAGCAGGGCCTCTGGCTCGACCCGAGCTCTGACTCCTACGTGGAGCCGAAGTTCTCGGAGTACCTGGAGCTCGACCTCGGCACCGTCGTGCCCTCGATCGCCGGCCCCAAGCGCCCGCAGGACCGCATCGAGCTGTCCGAGGCCAAGGAGTCGTTCGCCTCGGCGATCCTCGACTACGTCGACCCGCACGAGGCCGCCGCGTTCAGCGGCCTGGACGAGTCGGTCGACGAGACCTTCCCCGCGTCCGACCCGATCGCCGCGAGCGCGCACGACAACCCGTCCGACCAGCCTGTGGCCCCGGGCCACGCGGACTCGGCAAAGCGTCCGCACAAGGTCGTGGACCTCACGCTCGCCGACGGCACGACGACGCAGCTCGACCACGGCCACGTGGTGATCGCGTCGATCACCTCGTGCACCAACACCTCGAACCCGTCGGTCATGCTCGCCGCCGCCCTGCTGGCCAAGAACGCCGTCGCCAAGGGCCTGGCCGCCAAGCCGTGGGTCAAGACGTCGATGGCGCCCGGCTCGCAGGTCGTGACGAACTACTACGAGAAGGCCGGCCTGTGGCCGTACCTCGAGAAGCTCGGCTTCCACCTGGTCGGCTACGGCTGCGCCACGTGCATCGGCAACTCCGGGCCGCTGGCCGACGAGATCTCCGCGTCGGTCAACGAGCACGACCTGTCGGTCGTCTCGGTGCTCTCCGGCAACCGCAACTTCGAGGGCCGCATCAACCCGGACGTCAAGATGAACTACCTGGCGTCCCCGCCGCTGGTCATCGCCTACGCCCTGGCCGGCACGATGGACTTCGACTTCGAGGCCGAGCCGCTGGGTACGGACACCGAGGGCAAGCCGGTGTTCCTCCAGGACATCTGGCCCGCCCCGGAGGAGGTCCAGGCCACGATCGACGCGTCGATCGACCGCGACATGTTCACCAAGGACTACGCGGACGTCTTCACCGGTGACGAGCGGTGGCGCGCGCTGGAGACCCCGGAGGGCGACACGTTCTCCTGGGACGGCGAGTCCACCTACGTGCGCAAGCCCCCGTACTTCGAGGGCATGGGCGCCGAGCCGGCGCCGGTCGCCGACATCTCCGGCGCCCGCGTGCTGGCGAAGCTGGGCGACTCGGTCACGACCGACCACATCTCGCCCGCCGGCTCCATCAAGGCGGACAGCCCGGCCGGCAAGTACCTGGCCGAGCACGGCGTGGGCCGTCGTGACTTCAACAGCTACGGCTCGCGCCGCGGCAACCACGAGGTCATGATCCGCGGCACGTTCGCGAACATCCGCCTCAAGAACCAGCTGCTCGACGGCGTCGAGGGCGGCTTCACGTTCAACTTCGTGAAGAACGCCCAGGACACCATCTACGACGCGGCGCAGGACTACGCGGCGCAGGGCACCCCGCTGGTCGTGCTCGGCGGCAAGGAGTACGGCTC
>NZ_JBHXAW010000422.1:0-2398 GCF_042726645.1 Isoptericola sp. NPDC060257 | reverse complement strand
GATCACCTCGTCGATGGTGGCTCGGACGACCTTCGGGCGGTGATGCGTCTCCTGACGTCGTTCCCGCCGGAGCGGTTGGCCGATGACGGCTTCGTCCGAGCCTTGACGTCGCAGGGCGGCTGGGCCGTGAAGGCCGATCCCGCGGAACGGCGTCGGGCCGGCACGTTCATCGCGACGTATCAGCAGCGGCTCGAGGCCCTCCGCCAGGTCACGCAACCCTGCCTGGTCATGGGCTTCGAGTTCGACACCGACACGTTCGCCGCGCGCGCCCGAGAGGTCGCGGCAGCCATCCCGGATGCGGAGTATCACGAGGTCCCAGGCGTCGGGCACGCCGCGCCTATCAGTCACCCGGAGGCGGTCTGGCCCTCGGTCGTGCGCTTTCTGGAGCGGCACCACCCGCCACGTGACCTCCGACGCGAGGAGCGGCGCGCGCCTACGCGCCGAGCAACGCCGCCGGGATGACGGCGATCCCGTCCGGGCGACGGTAGGCGATCTGCCCAGTGGTGATCACCGCGGCATCCGCCAGGTCGTCCCCGAGCTGCTCTCGGAGCCACCGCAGATGCCGGACGTCGCGGTCATCCACGGTGGTCGCCAGCTTGACCTCGAGGGCGACGACCCGGCGGCCGCGTTCCACGATGATGTCGACCTCGTGTCGGCCGTCCTGAATGCGGAGGTGGGCGACACGAGCACCGATGCGTTGGGCGTAGGTCTGGACCGACTGGGTGACCAGGTGTTCGAAGAGGGGACCGAGCATCGATCCCCCGCGGCCGTCGATGCGGACGTCGTCGCGTCCAGAGATGACGTCGTCCCGGTCGAGACCCAGGAGTCGTGTGGCGAGCGCGGGGTCGGCGAGCATGTGCTTGGGAGCCTGGGCGAGCCGCTTGAGCGGGTTGTACACCGGGATCCAGGCCTCGACGGGATCGAGGACGAAGGTGCGTAGCAGGACGTCCCGGTACGTCGTCGTCGCGTCGCGGCTCGGCTTGTCCGGGAGCCCGGCCGTCGCTGCGTCGAGGATGCGCGAGTAGGACGCTGTCGTCGCCGTGGCTGCGGCGTAACCCCGTAGCCAAGCGGCGAGGGAGGCAGGCCGGCGGACGGTGGTCCCCTGCTCGACGAACTCACGCTCGATGGTGTGCGTGACGTAGCCGTCGAGCCGTGCCTCGCGGAGTCGGGCTGGCAAGCGACGGATGCCGGGGAAACCGGAGGCGAAGATCTCGTCGACGTACTCCTCCAACCCGATATTCGTCCTGGCGTCGATCGGGGGCCGGGAGCGGGACATGAGGTCTTCCAGGCTGATCGCCGGCTCCACGATCCCGCGTTCGCTCAGCGTGAGTGGGCGCATCCGGATGGTGTCGATCCTCCCGGCGCCCGAGTGGATACGAGCGCCGGGAGGTGCGGACGACCCGGTCAGGAGGAACGAGCCCGGGGGCGCTCCGGCGTCGACCGCGCGCCGCACCTGGTCCCACGAGGTCGGGTGGAGCTGCCACTCGTCCAGGAGGGTCGTCCCGTCAGGGGCGAGGTCGAACGGACGGGCGGCGAACGCGGCGCGTTCCTGGTCGACGTCGAATCGCACCAGGTGATCGGCCCGCCGGCGTGCTGTCTCCGTCTTGCCCACGCCCTTGGCGCCCTGGAGCGCGATGGCCGGGAGGCCGGCCACCAGCTCGTCGAGCTCGTCGTCGACCAGGCGGCGCACGTAGGGGCGGGTATCGGAGCTGTTCACAGGCTCTAACCTACCATCCACACATCAATCATCCGGCGATTCACACATCCCGCGTCCGGCGATCCACGCGGGCGTCGCGGAGGGGAGGTGACGAGGCACGGCAGCTGTCGGCGACGATCGCGCCGTCGTCGAGCACCAGGCGGCGGCCGCGGAAGCGCTCGCGCATCAGGCGGTCGTGGGAGACGAGGACGAGGGTGCCGTCGAACTCCGCGAACGCCCTCTCCAGCTCCTCGACGAGCGCGGGGGAGAGGTGGTTCGTCGGCTCGTCCACGAGCAGCACGTCCGTCGTGGTGGTGACGACCCGCGCGAGCTCGAGGCGGGACCGCTGCCCCTGGGACAGCTCGCGCACCGGCCGGGGCAGGTCGTCGGGGCGGAACAGGCCCGTGGCGAGCAGCGCCTCCGCGTGCTCCTCCAGGTCGCCGGGACGCCCGGCGGCGAACGCGTGCAGCACGGTACGGCCGTCGCCCGAGGGGGACGCGGCCGTCTGCCGCAGGTGACCGACGGCGCCCGCGGCCCGGGCCGTCCCGGCGTCCGGCCCGACCTCGCCCGCGATCACCCCGAGCAGCGTGCTCTTGCCCGCGCCGTTCGGCCCGGTCACCAGCAGGTGCTCGCCGGCGGCCACCCTGAGGCGGGGGACGGAGAGCCGGCCGCGCACCTCGACCCCGTCGAGCCCGACGGGCC
>NZ_JBHXAW010000421.1:0-2407 GCF_042726645.1 Isoptericola sp. NPDC060257 | reverse complement strand
GCGCGGGCCGGGGCCCTGCGGATGAGTACGATCGTGGGGCGTCACCGATGGTGGCGCCCCACGACCGTGTCCGGCGCCCAGCCCCGGCCGGTCCCGCCCAGGTGCTGCCCGTGCCCGTCCGCAGCGCCCACGACCCGCAAGGAGCAGCACGTGTCCGACGTCGCCTCGCCGATGCCACCGAACCCCGACGACGCCAGCCAGGACACGGTGACGGTGCAGACGCCGACGACGGGCACGGAGCTGTTCGCGGACCGCAAGGACGTCGTCGTGATGCGCGTCGGCGGCGAGCTGCTCGACCTCTCGCGCGACCTGGTGGCCGGCACGGTCGTCGAGCCCGTGACGATCGGCTCGCCCGACGGCCTCGCCGTGCTGCGCCACAGCGCCGCGCACGTGCTGGCCCAGGCGGTGCAGCAGGTGAACCCGGACGCGAAGCTCGGCATCGGCCCGCCGGTCACCGACGGCTTCTACTACGACTTCGACGTCGCGACGCCGTTCACCCCCGAGGACCTCAAGGCCCTCGACAAGGCGATGGCGCGCATCATCAAGGAGGGCCAGACCTTCCGCCGCCGCGTCGTGACGGAGGACGAGGCGCGCGCCGAGCTGGCCGACGAGCCCTACAAGCTGGAGCTCATCGGCCTCAAGGGCGGCTCCTCGGACGAGGACGGGTCCTCGGTCGAGGTCGGCGGCGGCGAGCTGACGATCTACGACAACGTCCGCGGCGCCGGCCGCGAGAGCGAGACCGTGGTCTGGAAGGACCTGTGCCGCGGGCCCCACCTGCCGAGCACGAGGCTCATCGGCAACGGCGTGCAGCTCATGCGCAACGCCGCCGCGTACTGGCGCGGCAGCGAGAAGAACCCGATGCTGCAGCGCGTCTACGGCACCGCCTGGCCCAGCAAGGACGAGCTCAAGGCGTACCTCGAGCGCCTGGCCGAGGCCGAGCGCCGCGACCACCGCCGCATCGGGTCCGAGATGGACCTGTTCTCCTTCCACGACGAGGTCGGGTCGGGCCTGCCGCTCTTCCACCCCAAGGGCGGCGTGATCAAGCGCGTCATGGAGGACTACGTCCGCCAGCGCCACATCGAGGAGGGCTTCTCCTACGTCGGCACGCCGCACATCACCAAGGAAGAGCTGTTCTACACGTCGGGCCACCTGCCGTACTACGGCGACACGATGTTCCCGCCGCTCGACCTGGAGGACGTCGGCGACCACGGGCGCTACCGCCTCAAGGCGATGAACTGCCCGATGCACAACCTCATCTTCTCGAGCCGTGGCCGCTCGTACCGCGAGCTGCCGATCCGGCTCTTCGAGTTCGGGTCGGTGTACCGGTACGAGAAGTCGGGCGTGGTGCAGGGCCTGACGCGCGTGCGCGGCCTGACCCAGGACGACTCCCACTCCTACGTCACCCCGGAGCAGGCGCCCGCCGAGGTCAAGCACCTGCTGGACTTCATGCTGTCGGTGCTTCGCGACTTCGGCCTCGACGACTTCTACCTGGAGCTGTCGACGCGCGACGACAAGAAGAAGGACAAGTTCGTCGGCTCCGACGACGACTGGGCCAAGGCCACGGCGGTGCTCGAGGAGGTCGCCGTCGCCTCGGGTCTCGAGCTCGTCGCCGACCCGGGCGGCGCCGCCTTCTACGGCCCCAAGATCTCCGTCCAGGCCAAGGACGCGATCGGCCGCACGTGGCAGATGGGCACCGTGCAGTACGACTTCAACCAGCCGAAGGGCTTCGGGCTGGAGTACACCGCGGCGGACGGCACCAAGCAGCAGCCGGTGATGATCCACTCCGCCAAGTTCGGCTCGATCGAGCGGTTCATGGGCGTGCTCATCGAGCACTACGCGGGGCTCTTCCCGGCCTGGCTCGCGCCCGTCCAGGTGCTCGCCGTGCCCGTCGCCGAGGCGTTCGACGACTACCTCAAGGACGTCGTCGCCCAGCTCACGGCCCGCGGCATCCGCGCCGAGGTCGACCTGTCGGACGACCGCTTCGGCAAGAAGATCCGCAACGCGTCCAAGGAGAAGGTGCCCTTCGTGCTCATCGCCGGCGGCGAGGACGTCGAGGCCGGGGCCGTGTCGTTCCGGTTCCGCGACGGTACCCAGGAGAACGGGGTGCCCGTCGCCGACGCGGTCGAGCGCATCGTCGCGGCGGTGCGCGACCGCGTCCAGGTCTGAGCGGGGCGCGCATGAGCGGCCACCACGAGGAACACGGCGCGGAGCACGGCGCGGAGCACGGCGCGGAGCACGATTCGACGACGGTGCCCGCGGCGGGCTTCGGCCCGCCCGAGGACGGGCTGCAGCGGCTGTGGACCCCGCACCGCATGGTCTACATCGGCGGGCAGGACAAGCCCGCCGACGGGACGGTGGCGCAGTGCCCGTTCTGCCGCATCCCCGCGGGCGACGACGAGGCCGGCCT
>NZ_JBHXAW010000420.1:0-2438 GCF_042726645.1 Isoptericola sp. NPDC060257 | reverse complement strand
GCCGACGACATGCCCTCGCACATCCTCGTCCCGGCGATCCACCGCAACCGGTCGGAGATCCGCGACATCTTCCTCGCCCGCATGGGCGACGCCCCGCCCGACCTGTCGGACGTGCCGCGCGAGCTCGCCATGGCCGCGCGCGCCCACCTGCGTCGCAAGTTCCTGTCCGCCAAGGTCGCGGTGAGCGGCGCCAACTTCGCCGTCGCGGACACGGGCACGCTCGCCGTCGTCGAGTCGGAGGGCAACGGGCGCATGTGCCTCACGCTGCCCGAGACGCTCGTGACGGTGATGGGCATCGAGAAGCTCGTGCCCACCTTCGACGACCTCGAGGTGTTCCTGCAGCTGCTCCCCCGTTCGTCGACCGGCGAGCGGATGAACCCGTACACGTCGATGTGGTCGGGCGTGACGCCGGGCGACGGGCCGCAGGAGTTCCACCTGGTGCTGCTCGACAACGGCCGCACCGACGTGCTCGCCGACGAGGTCGGCCGGTCCGCGCTGCACTGCATCCGCTGCTCCGCGTGCCTCAACGTGTGCCCGGTCTACGAGCGGGTGGGCGGCCACGCCTACGGCTCCGTGTACCCCGGGCCGATCGGCGCCATCCTCACGCCGCAGCTCACCGCGTCGACGGGCGGCGTGTCCGGGCACCACGACCCGAACGCCTCGCTGCCCTACGCGTCGACGCTGTGCGGCGCCTGCTACGAGGTCTGCCCCGTGAAGATCGACATCCCGTCGATCCTCGTCGACCTGCGCGCCCGCGAGGTCGACGCCGACCGGTCGTCGCGCGGTGTCGACCCGTGGAAGACGGCCATGAAGGCGGCGTCCTGGGTCATGGCCGACGGCGACCGGTTCGCCCTCGCCGGCCGTGCCGCCACGCTGGGCAGCGGGCTCGGCGGGCGGGACCACGCCATCTCCGTCGCGCCCCCGCCCGCGTCGGCGTGGACGAAGGCGCGGGACCTGCCCGCGCCGCCCCGCCAGACGTTCCGACAGTGGTGGCAGGCCGAGCACGAGAACGAGGAGGGCGCCCGATGAGCGAGGCACGCACCGAGGTCCTGGCACGCGTGCGGGCGGCGCTGGGGCAGACCGGCTCCGGCACGACGCCGTCGGGCAAGGTCGGCACCGCGCCGCGCCCGGAGCCCGTGCCGCGCGCCTACCGCGCCGCCGGGGAGCACGCCGTCGGCTCGCCCGAGGTGCTGGAGCAGCTCGTCGACCGGCTGGTGGACTACAAGGCCCACGTCCACCAGGTGGCCGCCGATGACCTGCCCGCCACCGTCGCCGCCCTCGTCGCCGACGTGTCAGGACCGCACGCAGGTTCTGACGGTGCTGGCCCTGACAGGTCGGTGCGGGTGGTGGTCCCCGACGGGCTGGACGACGCGTGGCTGGCGGCGCTGCCGGCGGACGTCGACGTCGTGCGCGACTCGCGCGAGCAGCCGCTCGCCGCGACGGAGCTCGACGCCGTCGCGGCCGTCGTCACCGCCGCGCGGGTCGCGATCTCCGAGACGGGCACGATCGTGCTCGACGGCGAGACCGACCAGGGCCGCCGGGCCATCTCGCTGGTGCCCGACGTGCACCTGTGCGTCGTGCGGGCGGACCAGGCCGTGCAGACCGTGCCGGAGGCGGTGCGCCTGCTCGGCGCGCATCCGGAGCGGCCGCTCACCTGGATCTCCGGTCCCAGCGCGACGTCGGACATCGAGCTGGACCGCGTGGAGGGCGTGCACGGCCCGCGGACCCTGCACGTCCTCCTGGTGGGCTGACCCCGCCGGCCCGGGTCAGCCGAGGATCGCGGCCGAGCCGAACAGCGCCCAGTCGTCGACCATGTGCACGGTGGCCGACGCCGCGAGGTTCTTGGTGAGCAGGTACGGCACCAGGAGGATCACCCGCGCGGTGCCGATGACCAGCACGCACTGCACGTTCCAGCCGGAGGTGGGCAGGTGCAGCGCCGCGAACAGGAGCGTCGAGACGACCACCGCGAGCATCAGGCTCGACCGGCGCGACAGGTGCAGCACCGACACGGCCGCGACCGTCCGCACCGCCTTGACCAGGTCGGCGGGCGCCACGCCCTTGCCGAGGAAGCCGCTGGCGCCGGCGCGCAGCGCGCCGAGCACCTCGGCGTCGCCCTCGAACGTCGTGAGGACGACGACGCGCACGGCCGCGAGTTCCGGGTCGTCCGCGATGCGCGCGGTCCGCAACGTACCCGCGGGCGGCACGGCGCGCCCGCCGGTGGGGTCCCGGTTTCGACAAGCAGGACCGCCGCCGCCGAGAATGGGTGCCCGTGACCGACAGCGTGCCGCCGACGGACGACCCGGCGAACGAGTCCGACGCCCTCTTCGAGGTGCCGCCCGGCGCCCGCCGCCCCGCGCGGCGGATCGTGCTGCTCACCGGGCCGTCGGGGTCGGGGAAGACGGCGCTCACCCGGCGGCTCGGCCTGCCGGTGATGAACC
>NZ_JBHXAW010000419.1:0-2452 GCF_042726645.1 Isoptericola sp. NPDC060257 | reverse complement strand
GACTGCGGTTTGAGGATCAAGTCAGCACGCTCGATTTCGCCCTGACGGCGGCTGGCTCACTGCCCGAACGCCTCCAGCAGGTTCCGGCGCTCCGCGTCGGTGAGGTTGGTGCTGACCAGGGTCGCGTTGACCCCGTGCAGCCGCTCGCCCAGCCGGTCGGGGTCGATCGGCTCGGTCACGATGAAGAGGGCGGACGTGCCGGGCACGATCTCCTTCTTCATCTGCTCGATGTCCTTCGCGGTGATCCCGACGTCGGACAGCGACCGGGTGATGCCGGCGATCGCCGCCCCGGCGGCGGCCCCCAGGACCGGCAGGAAGAACAGCGCCCCGAGCAGCAGGCCCCAGACGGCGCCCCAGCCCGAGGCCTTGGCGGTGTCGTCGTGCGAGCCGTGCGTGTCGGGCTTCTTCGCGCCTTCCGGCCAGCTCACCACCGCGTGGTCGACGACCTTCACCAGACCGTCCGCCTCGCCGCCCTTGACGGCCTTGAAGGCGCGGTCGGCCGCACCCGGGTCGTCGAACTTCCAGACCGTGAAATTCGCCATGCGTGCCTCCGTTGCGCCAGGCCGGGCCCGTCCCCGGCAGTGGTCATCCTGGCAGCGTGAACAGGCCGCGCAACCGGGCGGGGCGGTCAGTACCGTGGGGCCCATGACCTCCTCCCCCGTCGATCCCACCACCACCACCTCCTGGGGCGACCTGTACGCCCACTACCAGGAGTTCCGGGGCGACCTGCGCGGCTGGTTCGCCGCCGACCCCGGCCGCGCCGCGCGCATGACCCACGTCGCGGGCGACCTGCACGTGGACCTCTCGAAGAACCTCGCCACCGACGAGACGCTGGACCTGCTGGTCCGCCTCGCGCACGAGGTGCACCTGCCCGAGCGCATCGAGGCGATGTTCACCGGGGAGCACATCAACGTCACGGAGGACCGCGCCGTCCTGCACACGGCGCTGCGCCGGGCCCCCGGCACGCAGCCGCCGCTGGTCGTGGACGGGCAGGACGTCGACGCCGACGTCCAGGCCGAGCTCGACAAGCTGAGCGCGTTCGCCGACCAGGTCCGCGACGGGTCGTGGTCGGGCATCACGGGCAAGCCGGTGCGCACGGTGGTCAACATCGGCATCGGCGGCTCGGACCTCGGCCCCGTCATGGTCTACGAGGCGCTCAAGCCGTACGGGCGCACCGGCGACGACGCCATCGAGGCCCGGTTCGTCTCCAACATCGACCCCACCGACGTCG
Source organism: Isoptericola sp. NPDC060257 (assembly GCF_042726645.1). Classification (NCBI taxonomy): domain Bacteria; kingdom Bacillati; phylum Actinomycetota; class Actinomycetes; order Micrococcales; family Promicromonosporaceae; genus Isoptericola; species Isoptericola sp. NPDC060257. Next base: position 1,221 of record NZ_JBHXAW010000419.1, on the reverse strand, counting down.
CGCAGAAGACGGCGGACCTCGACCCGGAGACCACGCTGTTCGTCGTGGCGTCCAAGACGTTCGGCACCCTGGAGACGCTCACCAACGCGCGGCTCGCCCGGGCCTGGCTGTGGGAGAGCCTCATCGCGGCGGGCGTCATCGAGGACGACCCGGACGCGAAGCAGGCCGCCGTCAAGGCGCACTTCGTGGCCGTCTCGACCGCCCTCGACAAGGTGGCCGACTTCGGCATCGACCCGGCCAACGCGTTCGGCTTCTGGGACTGGGTGGGCGGCCGCTACTCGGTCGACTCCGCCATCGGCACGTCGCTGGCGATCACGTTCGGCCCCGACGTCTTCCGCGAGCTGCTCGCCGGCTTCCGCGCCGTCGACGAGCACTTCCGCAGCACGCCGTTCGAGGACAACGTGCCCGTCCTCATGGGCATGCTGAACGTCTGGTACGGCAACTTCCTCGGCGCCCACACGCACGCCGTCCTGCCGTACGCGCAGCAGCTGCACCGCTTCCCCGCGTACCTGCAGCAGCTCACGATGGAGTCCAACGGCAAGTCGGTGCGCTGGGACGGCTCCCCCGTCACCACGCAGACCGGCGAGGTCTTCTGGGGCGAGCCGGGCACCAACGGCCAGCACGCCTTCTACCAGCTCATCCACCAGGGCACGCGCCTCATCCCGGCGGACTTCATCGCCGTCGCGACCCCCGCCTACCCCCTCAAGGACGACGAGGGCGACGGGAAGGCCGTCGCGGCGGGCGCCGACGTGCACGAGCTGTTCCTCGCCAACTTCTTCGCCCAGACCAAGGCGCTCGCCTTCGGCAAGACGGCGGACGAGGTGCGCGCCGAGGGCACGCCCGAGGAGATCGTCGCGGCCCGTGTGTTCTCCGGGAACCGGCCGACGACGTCGATCGTCGCGCCGGCGCTCACGCCGTCGGTGCTCGGCCAGCTCGTCGCGCTGTACGAGCACATCACGTTCGTGCAGGGCGTCGTGTGGGGCATCGACAGCTTCGACCAGTGGGGCGTGGAGCTCGGCAAGAAGCTGGCGCTGGAGATCGCGCCCGCCGTGTCGGGCGACGACGCGGCCCTGGCCGCGCAGGACTCCTCGACGCAGGCGCTCATCCGCTACTACCGGGAGCACCGCGCCTGACCCTGACGGCGAGCGGGTGAAATTTCCGGGAGCGCGAGGAACGCGCCGCAGGTCACGGGAGCGCTGCCGCACGACGGTGCGGCGGCGC
>NZ_JBHXAW010000418.1:0-2453 GCF_042726645.1 Isoptericola sp. NPDC060257 | reverse complement strand
GCGCTGGAGCGCACGGCGAAGCGCGCCGTCGGCGGCGCCGGGACCTGGACCGACCCGCGCGCCCTCGGGGCCCTGCCGGACGCGTACGTCGCCATGGGGCAGACGGCGGAGAACGTCGCGGACCTGCGCGGCATCTCGCGCCGCGACCAGGACGAGTTCGCCGCGCGCAGCCAGCAGCGCGCCGAGGCGGCGATCGCGGACGGCTTCTGGGCGCGGGACATCACGCCCGTCACGCTCGACGACGGCACGGTGGTGTCCGCGGACGACGGCCCGCGCGCCGGCACGACGGTCGAGAGGCTCGCCGCGCTCGACCCGGTGTTCCGCCCCGACGGCACGGTCACCGCGGGTAACGCGTGCCCGCTCAACGACGGGGCCGCCGCCGTCGTCGTGGTCTCCGACCGCGTCGTCGACGAGCTCGGCCTGACGCCGCTGGCGCGCATCGTGTCGACCGGTGTCACCGGCCTGTCGCCCGAGATCATGGGCCTGGGCCCGGTGGGGGCGAGCCGCCAGGCGCTCGCCCGCGCGGGGCTCGGGATCGACGACATGGACCTCGTCGAGATCAACGAGGCCTTCGCCGCGCAGGTCATCGCGTCGGCCCTGGAGCTGGGCGTCGAGGACGAGCGGCTCAACGTCCACGGCGGCGCCATCGCCGTCGGCCACCCGTTCGGCATGACCGGCGCGCGCATCACGTCCACGCTGATCAACGGCCTCGAGGTGTCCGGTGGTCGCTACGGCCTGGAGACCATGTGCGTCGGCGGCGGGCAGGGCATGGCGATGGTGCTGGAGCGCGTCGCGTAGCGCGGGGCGCCCTCGACGTAGCGATCGCTGCCGCTTCCGGGCGGTGACGACGACGGATCGCTACGTCGAGGGAGCCCGTGCCGGGCGGCGACGCTCAGAGCCACTCGCCGTCGCGCATGAGGGTGCGGCCGGCGAGCTCGTCGACCTCGCGCCACGCCAGGACGCGCCGCGGCCGCAGCACGAGATAGACGTCGTGCTCGCCGCCCGGGCGCGGGTCCCAGTCCGCCTGCGAGGCATAGCCCTCCGCGATCTCCGGCGGCGCCTCGGCGACGCGGACCGAGCGCTCGAGGTCGGCGTCGATCATGACGACGTCGCGCGTCGCCCCGAGCGAGAGCCGCGCGGTGCCCGTGGCCAGCAGGTTGCGGCCCGTGCGCGACGTCGCCTCGCGCGCGAGGACGACACGGTCGTCGATCCAGGCCAGCGACAGCGGGACCAGGTACGGCGCGGGCTGGCCGTCGGCCGCCGTCGACGCCGTGGCGACCCAGACGTCTCGCACGGGGGAGGTCAGCATCGCCAGCGTGTCGGCGCGGCGCTGCTCGCGCGTGCGGGGACCGGGGGCGACCTGCGGGTTCGTCGTCATGGCGTCATCCTGCCCGACCCGGTGCCCCCGGACGGCGCGCCGTCCGGGGGGACCGCCTATCGCTCGGGGACGTACAGCGCCAGCGTCTGCGCGACGAGCGCCGGCTTGTCGATCCCCTCGATCTCGACGGTCACGGTCGAGGCCAGCCGCACACCCTGGGCGACGGTCTCGGCGCCGGTGAGCTCCGTCGTCGCGCGGACGCGCGAGCCGGCGGGGACGGGGTGCAGGAACCGCACCTTGTCCAGGCCATAGTTCATCGCCATCGCGACGCCGCCCACCTCGACCAGCGACGACGCCAGCCGGGGCAGCAGGGACAGGGTGAGGAACCCGTGCGCGATCGTCGTGCCGAACGGGCCGTCGGCGGCGCGCCATGGGTCGACGTGGATCCACTGGAGGTCCTCGGTGGCGTCGGCGAACGCGTCGATGCGCTCCTGCGCGATCGTGAACCACTCGCCCGTGGCCTTCTGCCCCACGGCGTCGGCCAGCGCGGCGGGGGAGGAGACCTGGATGCCCGCGGTCACGCCTTCGGCCCGCCGGCGACGTAGAGCACCTGGCCCGAGACGAACGACGCCTCCTCGGAGCAGAAGAACGCCACCGCGGCGGCGATGTCCTCCGGCCGGCCCACGCGGCCTACGGGGACGTCCTTGGCCGCCGCGGCGTGGAACTCCTCGGGCGTCATGCCGATGCGCTCCGCGGTCTCGGCGATCATGTCCGTCGCGATGACGCCCGGCGCCACGGCGTTGGCGGTGACGCCGAACTTGCCCAGCTCGATCGCGAGCGTCTTGGTGAACCCCTGCATGCCGGCCTTCGCGGCGGAGTAGTTCGCCTGGCCCCGGTTGCCGAGAGCGGACGTGCTGGACAGGTTGACGACGCGGCCCCAGCCGGCGGCGACCATGTGCGCCTGCACGGCCCGCGTCGCGACGAACGCGCCGCGCAGGTGCACGCGCAGCACGGCGTCCCAGTCGTCCTCGGACATCTTGAACAGCAGGTTGTCGCGCAGGATCCCGGCGTTGTTCACCAGGATCGTCGGCGCGCCGAGCTCGTCCGTCACGCGCGCGACGGCGGCCTCGACGGC
>NZ_JBHXAW010000417.1:0-2465 GCF_042726645.1 Isoptericola sp. NPDC060257 | reverse complement strand
AAACACGGGCGGCCTTCGTCATGCTCGGCTGTGAGACACGCGGGCACCACGCAGGAGGGTAGGCCCTCGCCGGTCCGGCATCGGTCCTCCGCACCTCCGCCGTGCCGAACGACGAGGTCGCCCCGTGGGTCACGCCACGTGAGTCTGGATCGCGCCACTTCCCTCCAGCAGCTTGAGCATTCCGATCGTCATCGGCGCCGTTGGCCTGCCGCGTCGTGGCCGTGGTCGAGAGCGTCGGGTCGATCCGCAGCAAGCCGGTCGAAACGCCCGGAGCCGCGACTTCACCGGTCCAGGAACGACCTGGCGTGCTCCTGATGGAACAGGCCCTTCCTCGAGGACCCCTGGTCGCGCTCCACCGAGCGTGCGCGTCCCGATTCACCAGATATGACGCGGTCGCGCCGATCTTCCTGAGAGTGGTGGACGGCCCGGTACCCCCCGCGCCCATCGCCCTCGTAGGGGTGTGAGGGCGGCGAGACGCACGGCGATCGACTCAGGCTCGTGTCCCGGCCGCCTCCCGGGATGAGTCGCTCGACGGGCGTCCGCTCGGCCCGCCCTAACGTCATCGCGATCCGTCCACCACACACATCCCTGAAGGACGACCCAGCGACGCCGGCCGATCAAGCGTCGGAACCCCTCGGACCACGCGCGACGTGCCGAACCCCGGACTCCACCCGTCTCGGCTCCCGCGCCGAGGACGTCGCCCCTGGCGCCGCCGGTTCACCACGGCAGGCTGTCGGTGAACGACACGCAAGCACACCGATTCCGAACTGCGGGCCCCGTGCGTCCTGCGTCCGTTCGACGCCTCGACCGGTCGAAGTGAACACACCCTGCACACTCTTCTCCGGTGGCCCCACGCCGCCCGCTCCTCGGACCCCGCGCCCGATAGGCGCGCCATCGATCACGTCCATGTCCGCCCGTCACTCCGTTCCACAGGCCTGTGACCTGCGACGATCTACCGCTCTGACCGATGGGCGCTAGGCCGCGGCATGGCCCCCAGCACCAGCGCCGACGTCGGCTTGGCCGTCATCAGAAGCGCGACACCCGCGTCGTCGAGGTCTCCGCGCCCTCGCACCGAGACCACGCAGAGTTCCCCCAGTCAGGTCCCCAGCGATCGCTGGCTCACCAAGGCAGCAAACGGGACACCGGACACCGGACACCGGGACAAGAGTGTGTGCCGTCGCGCCGAACCCACCGCCCCGCGACTTCGCCACTTCGCCGTGCGGGCCCCCCGGGGCCAGCCGTGTATCTGGGCAGCGGGTCACCCCCGTCCAACTGCTGCCATCACCGTCTCCCGTGCGGACCAGGCTCACCCGCTCCGACGTCGACGCCTTCCTCTCCCGACCCCCTTGCCGCGAGGTCCTCAGCTCCTCTTGCCCGTCAGGCCGGTGCGTCCTTCGCCCGCCGACCCCATCTCACCCGCGCCAGCGACCGGTGCGCTCCCCAGGCGTCGTTCGTCTGCGCTCCCGTCCGGGCGTTCCATCCAGGCGAGCAGAAGCATCCGCACCACGCGGATTCGGATCGGGACGCCGGCAGGTGCCTCCTCTACCCCACGAGGTGTTTCACGTGAAACGGGAACGGCACCCGGTCACGCCATGGGAAGTCGAGTCATGCTGGCTCCGGAGACGCAGGGTCCCTGTGTCGATGGACGTTCCACGTGAAACGGGAGGTGTCCCTTGGATTGCCGCAGGTTCGCCGCCACAGCACCCCGATGCACCGCCACGTCGTCCCGCGCACTGGCAAGGCGGCCCTGGCGAACGCCGCACGCGCACGCTTCGTCCTGACGATCGACCTCGCCGTCGAGATCGAGCAGCGCTGTCAGATCGACGCTCCCGACGCCACCGCCTCTCCGTTCGTGCTGGCCATCTAGCGGTCACGCAGGCCGGGCACCTGCAGGAATGTCGTCACCCACCCGACGCCTCGCTGTGCCGCGTGAGGTTGCGCACGGCGCGCGTGCCGCCGCCCATTGACCCCATCCAGGACCCGCCCGGCTGAGGCGACAGGCGGGCTGCCTCCCGCCTGAATCGAATCCCACAGGTACGGGGCGCGCGCCTGACTCTGGCCCTGTCTCTCGCCAGTGAGCGCCCGGAGGCCGCCACCGAGGGCAAGACGGTCGCCGCCGACCGACATTCCCTGCGGCCGCCACCCACCACCGGCGTCCCCCTCGTGGTCCGACACCCCTCACCTCGTCCTCACCTGCGCGGCGTCACCGCCGCACCGTCAGGCGCCCCGCCCGCCACGCGCCTACCGGGCCTGTCGCCGCAGCCACACCATGGCCACCGCGCGAGGATTCCCTGCCCCGAGAAGCCCACGCGTTTCACGTGAAACATGCATCCCCGGCGGGCTCCGAGGACCGGTTCGCCGCAGGCCGCGGACCCTCACGATGCGCCGTGCGCGGCGCGCGCCTGACCGGGTACCCACGCGAGCGATACCTCACCGCCGCTACCGGTTCTGGATCATCCCTGACA
>NZ_JBHXAW010000416.1:0-2486 GCF_042726645.1 Isoptericola sp. NPDC060257 | reverse complement strand
CGGCCGTCGCCCGCCACGCACGTCTCGCTTCGACGACGAAGGAGAACGACATGCCTCACCCCCGCGACGACCGCGGTGCCGCGCCGCCTCCGGGCCGCCGGGCGGCCGCCGGCGGCGTCTGTCTCACCCTCGCGCTGGTCGGCCTGCAGGCCACGGCCGGCGTCGCGGCCGACGTCTCCTCCGACGGCTCCGCCGCCGCCGGGTACACGAGCTATCCCGCCGTCCTCGACCCGGGGACCGGCGCCGACGACTACTTCTCGCCGCCCTGGCTGGACGACGGCGGCGAGCACGTCCAGGCGCACGGAGGCCAGGTGGTGCAGAGCGAGGAGGACGGCCGCACCGTGTACTACTGGTACGGCGAGGACCGCAGCAACGGCTACTACGGCAGCCCCGGCGTGCACGCGTACAAGTCGTACGACACCAAGAACTGGACGGACGAGGGCGTCGTCCTGCGGTCCGTGTCCGACCCGTCGGACCTGGAGTCGGAGTACTTCGACGCGCTCTACGACACCGTGGACGACGCCGGGAAGCCGCGCGCCGAGCGGATCGCGCAGCTCGACTACCACCTCGACACGAACGAGGCGGCCGACCGCACGACGATCTTCGAACGGCCCAAGGTGCTGTACAACTCCGCGACCGGCCAGTGGGTGCTGTGGTGGCACTCGGACGGCCAGACGACGCAGGGCGGCAGCATGTACGCGCGCTCCATGGCGGGCGTGGCCGTGTCGGACAGCCCGACCGGTCCGTTCCGCATGACCGGCGTGTACCGGATGCCGAACCGGACGAGCTACCAGGACTGCATCTCCGCCGCGGTGCCGGGCCAGGCGCGCGACATGACCGTGTTCCAGGACGACGACGGCACGGCGTACATCGTCTACTCCTCGGAGGAGAACCGGTCGCTCTACGTGGCCGAGCTGGACGAGACGTACACGAACGTCACGCACACCACGGGGACGGACATGGCCGACGCCGGGCAGTACTCGGAGGACGGCCGGTACCCGTACCTCTTCGCGGACGGCACCGCCGAGGCGCCGGTGCGCGGGGAGGACTTCCAGATCGTCAAGGAGTGCGGGATGCTCGAGGCGCCCGCGCTGTTCGAGCACGGCGGCCGGTACTACGCCGTCGCGTCCGGCGCGACGGGATGGGACCCCAACCCGCAGACGTACTACACGGCCGACAGCATCCTCGGGCCGTGGATCCGGGGCGTCGAGCCCGACGACCAGTACGAGGACGTCCCGTACAGCACGATTCCGGAGGGCGGCGACGGGCTGCTGTCCGTCGGCGACACGCGCCGGTCCACGTTCGGCTCGCAGTCCACGAACGTGCTCGACCTGGGCGGCGGCCGGTTCGTCTACATGGGCGACCGCTGGAACGCCGGCGCCGCCGACTCGACGTACGTGTGGCTGCCGATCACCATCGGCGAGAACGGGCGCGCCGAGATGCGCAACCCCGCCGTGGAGGACCCGGGGCGCTGGGGCGGCGGCTGGGACGAGAGCTACTGGGACTCGCGCGGCCTGGGCGACGGCGTCTGGTCGGTGGTCGACGACGGCCTGCCCGAGCAGGTCGGGCCGGGCGAGGACTTCGGGGACGACCTGCCCGCGACCGTGCCCGTCGAGGTGGACGGCGTCACCGCCGACGTGGCCGTGACGTGGGACGCGACGTCGTTCGCCACGCGCGGCCAGCACACGATCACGGGCACCCTCGCCGCCGACGACCGGTTCTCCGCGGGCCGCACGTTCGGCCGCACGATCGAGGTGTCCGAAGAGGGCGTCGTCGAGCTGTGCGGGGCCGACGGGACGACCGTCTCGGCGACCTTCCACCAGACGGACTGGGAGACGATGCCGGCCGAGAGCGCCTGCGACGGCAAGGCGTCCACGTCGTGGTCCACGTGGGCGAGCGGCTCGACGCAGGACGAGGTGACCTTCACCGTGGAGCCGGCCGCGGCGCACGTCGTCGACCAGGTCGCGTTCACGAACATCGAGGGCACGATCGCGCGGTTCGGCGTCGAGTACCGGAACGCCGACGGCGCCTGGCACGCGACGACGGCGCAGGACGTGGCCCCGGGCGCGAACGGCACCCGGACGGCCGTCGCCCTCGACCCGGTCTGGGCCTCGGCGGTGCGGATCACCTTCGCGACCCCGGGCTCGTACCTCAAGATCCCGGAGCTCACGGTGGACGCGCCGCCGACCGCGGTCGAGCCGGCCGTGGCCGCGCGCTGCGTGGGCCAGGGGCGCGTCCAGCTCGTGACGACCGTCCGCAACGCGACGGACCACGCCGGCGACGTCGAGGTCCGGACGGCGGTCGGGGACCGCACCGTGCGGGGAGTGGCGCCGGGCGCCAGCGCGTCCGCGGTGGTGAGCACGCGGGAGCGGACGCTCGACGCCGGCACCGCGACCGTCGCGATGGGCGACGGGCCGGCGGTCGCCGTCGGGTACGCGGCCCGCACCTGCGGCTGACGTGAGGCCGGGCCGGCACCGTCGCGACGG
>NZ_JBHXAW010000415.1:0-2509 GCF_042726645.1 Isoptericola sp. NPDC060257 | reverse complement strand
GGCGCCGCCTGACCCGCCACGACCCCGACGCGCGGCGCCCGCACGGCGACCGCGGGTACGGTGAGGGCCGCGGGCCCGCGACGACGCGGACCCGCGTGCCGACCGACGGACGGAGCCCCCTGATGGCCGACCTGGACGCCCTCACGACGACCCACCTCGACAAGGCCCGCGCCGCGGAGAACGGCCGCAGCGCGGAGGTCGTCGTGCACGACGGCCCCTTGCGGCAGACGATCCTGGCGCTGGTCGAGGGGATCGAGCTGGGCGAGCACAACTCGCCGCCCGCGGCCTCGGTCCTGGTGCTGCACGGGCGCGTGCGGGTGACCGCGCTCGACGGGAACGACGAGGTCCACGCCGGGCAGCTGCGCGTGCTGACCCACGAGCGGCACGCCGTCAGCGCGCTGGAGGACTCGGTCTTCCTCCTCACGACGGTGACCAGCATCCCCAAGCCCTGAGCGCCGGCCCTCCCGTACGTCCCACGTCGTGAGACCCGGGGGTGACGTGGGCAACCGGTTTCTGGCAGCCTCGGTCCCGAACGGTGTGAATCGTCTCAACCGGAACGGAGCAACGATGCTGCCGACTCTCCGCACGACCGCAGCCACCACCACGCTCGCCACCGCCGTGGGCACGCTCTGCGCGCTCGCCCTCGCCTCCCCCGCCCTCGCCGCCGGCGCCCCGCCCGCCCCCGCGGTGCCGGCGTCCGCCGCGGACGCGTCGCCCGGCGGCCGGGCGGTGATCAGCACGCCCGGCGCCGACGGCAACCGCGTGAGCTGGCGCCTTCTGGCGTCCGACGGCGGCGACGCGGCGTTCCACGTCTACCGCGACGGCGTCCGGGTGCCCGGGCCCGCCGTGACCGGCGCGACGTCGTTCCTCGACCGCGGCGCGCCCGCCGACGCCCGCTACGCCGTCCTCGCTGTCGGGGACGGGGCCGCGCGCGCCAGGGCCGCGCTGTCCGCCGGCACCACCGAGGACGCCGCCGGGCAGGTCGCCGGCGAGTCCCTCACGCTCGCGCCCGTCGCGGGCGCCGAGGCGAGCTCGCTCGACGTCCCGCTGGACGTGCCGCCCGCCGGCGACGGGTACACCTACTCCGCGAACGACGCGTCGGTGGGCGACCTCGACGGCGACGGCGAGTACGAGATCGTCCTGAAGTGGGACCCGAGCAACGCCAAGGACAACTCGCAGTCCGGCGTCACGGGCAACGTCTACCTCGACGCCTACGAGCTCGACGGCGAGCGGCTGTGGCGCGTCGACCTCGGCCGCAACATCCGCGCCGGGGCGCACTACACGCAGTTCCAGGTCTACGACTACGACGGCGACGGCGCCGCCGAAGTCGCCGTGAAGACCGGCGACGGCACCGTCTCGGGCACCGGTCAGGTCATCGGGGACGGCGACGCCGACCACCGCAACTCCAGCGGTTACGTGCTCAGCGGACCAGAGTTCCTCTCGGTCTTCCGGGGCACCGACGGCGCCGAGCTCGACACCGTCGACTTCCGGCCCGCCCGCGGCAATGTCGGCGACTGGGGCGACACGTACGGCAACCGGGTGGACCGCTTCCTCGCGGGCACGGCGTACCTCGACGGGTCCCGGCCGAGCATCGTCATGGGGCGCGGCTACTACGCCAAGACGGCCGTCTCCGCGTGGGACTTCCGCGACGGCGCGCTCACCCGCCGCTGGACGTTCGACTCCAGCTCGTCGACCAACGGGCCCGACTGGACGGGACGCGGCAACCACCAGCTCTCGATCGCGGACGTGGACGACGACGGCCGCGACGAGATCCTCTACGGCTCGATGGCGATCGACGACAACGGGTACGGGCTGTGGCAGAACGGCACCCACCACGGCGACGCCTACCACGTGAGCGACCTCGTGCCGTCGAACCCCGGGCTCGAGGTGTTCAAGCCGTCCGAGTCCGGCAGCGACCCCGCGCACTGGGTCGCCGACGCCGCCACCGGCAGGATCCTCTCCAGCGCTCCGGCCGCCGGCTCCGACAACGGCCGCGGCGTGGCCGCGGACATCACCGCGGACAACCCCGGGGCCGAGGTCTGGTCGTCCAAGGTCTCCGGCCTGCGTAGCGCGACGGACGGCTCCGAGGTGGGTCGTAAGCCCGGCTCCACCAACTTCGTGATCTGGTGGGACGGCGACGGGCAGCGCGAGCTGCTGGACGACACCCACATCGACAAGTACGGCGCGAGCGGCGACACCCGACTGCTCACGGGTGCGGGGGTCGCGTCCAACAACGGCACCAAGGCGACGCCGGCGCTCCAGGCCGACATCCTCGGCGACTGGCGCGAGGAGGTCGTCTTCCGCACGACCGACTCCAGCGCGCTGCGGATCTACTCCACGGACATCCCGACCGACATCGCGCACCCGCCGCTCATGGAGGACCGGCAGTACCGGCTGGCCGTCGCGTGGCAGAACACGGCGTACAACCAGCCGCCGCACCCCAGCTTCGCCACGGTGGACTGACGACCGTCGTCCCCGTACGGTCGGCCCGCGCCGGGCTCAGCCCTGG
>NZ_JBHXAW010000414.1:0-2510 GCF_042726645.1 Isoptericola sp. NPDC060257 | reverse complement strand
GTGTCCTCCTGTGCGCAGGCCCGACGACGCCGGGCGGTGGTCTGGAACCACCGGCGCGTCCTCGGGCCGGCAGGTCCGACGCTAGGAAGGCGGTGTTTCGACGCCCGGCGTCCGGCCGTGAAATGCGCGTGAGCACGAACGCACAGACTCCGGGGCAGCCCTGTGAGGTCCCGGCGTGCCCGGTCGTCCGCGGAGCAGCGGGCGGGACCCGGCTCCGACGCCGCCGACGGGCGGTCCCGCCGGCACCCTGCCCGACATGCGCTGTCGCAGGTCCGGGCCCATGATGCGAAGCAGTGACTCTACGGTCCCCCAGCCCCAGGAGTGCGCATGTCGACCACCCGCCCGCCCGTCACCGCTGACCTCGGGGCGGCGCCGCCGACCGGGGCCGCCGACGCCCTGCTGCGGCTCGGCAAGCACCTGCGCAAGGGGGACGTGTCGGAGGACCTGCGCCAGCTGTTCCTCAAGGGTGGGCGCGAGGGTGACGTCTTCTACCGGGACCGGTGGTCGCACGACAAGGTGGTGCGCTCCACCCACGGCGTGAACTGCACGGGCTCGTGCTCGTGGAAGGTGTACGTCAAGGACGGCATCATCACGTGGGAGACGCAGCAGACGGACTACCCGTCGGTGGGCCCGGACTCCCCCGAGTACGAGCCGCGCGGCTGCCCCCGCGGCGCCGCGTTCTCCTGGTACACGTACTCGCCCACGCGGGTGCGCTACCCCTACGTGCGCGGCGTCCTGCTGCGGGCGTACCGGGAGGCGAAGGCCGCGGTCGGAGGGGACCCGGTGCTCGCGTGGGAGCGGCTGACGTCCGACCCGGAGACGGCGCGGGCGTACAAGAGCGCGCGCGGCAAGGGCGGCCTGGTGCGGGCCACGTGGGACGAGGCGGCGGAGATCGTCGCGGCGGCGCACGTCCACACGATCAAGGCGCACGGCCCCGACCGCGTCGCTGGCTTCTCCCCCATCCCCGCGATGTCGATGGTGTCGCACGGCGTCGGTGCCCGGTTCGTGCAGATGCTGGGCGGCACGATGCTGTCGTTCTACGACTGGTACGCGGACCTGCCGGTCGCCTCCCCGCAGGTGTTCGGCGACCAGACGGACGTGCCGGAGTCCGCGGACTGGTGGAACTCGTCCTACCTGATCATGTGGGGCTCCAACATCCCGGTGACCCGCACCCCGGACGCGCACTTCATGGCCGAGGCGCGCTACCGCGGCACCAAGGTCGTCTCCGTGTCCCCCGACTACGCGGACAACACGAAGTTCGCCGACCAGTGGCTGGCGCCCCAGCCGGGCACCGACGGGGCCCTGGCGATGGCGATGGGACACGTGATCCTGCGGGAGTTCCTCGTCGAGAAGCGGACCGCCCCGTTCGTCGACTACCTCAAGAAGTACGCGGACGCGCCGTTCCTGGTGCGGCTGGACGAGAAGGACGGCGCGTACGTGCCGGGCAAGTTCCTCACCGCCGCGGACGTGGACGACGCCGTCCTCCCGGGCGCGTCGACGGCGGCGAACCCGAGCTTCCGGACGCTGCTGCTGGGCGCCGACGGCGCCGTCGTCGCACCGAACGGCACCCTCGCCGACCGGTACGGCGAGGCGGGCGAGGGGAGGTGGAACCTCGACCTGGGCGACGTCGACCCGCTGCTGTCGGTGGCGGACGGCGCGGCGTCCGGCGAGCGGGGCACCGCGGCGGTGCTGCTGCCCCGGTTCGACGTCGTCCCCGACGGTGACGACGGCGGTGCGGGCGACGGCGCGCAGCAGGCACACCTCGGCGGCAAGGGCGTGCTGACCCGCGGCGTGCCGACCCGGCGCGTGGGCGGGCACCTGGTGTGCACGGTCTTCGACCTGCTGCTGGCGCAGTACGGCGTCGAGCGGGCGGAGCTCGCCCTGCCGGGCGAGTGGCCCACCGGCTACGACGACGCGACGGCGCCGGGCACCCCGGCCTGGCAGGAGGAGATCACCGGCGTGCGGGCCGCGGACGCCGCGCAGATCGGCCGCGAGTTCGCGCAGAACGCCGAGGACTCGGGCGGCCGCTCGATGATCATCATGGGCGCGGGCGCGAACCACTGGTTCCACTCGGACACGATCTACCGCGCCTTCCTCACGCTCACCACGATCACCGGCTGCCAGGGCGTCAACGGCGGCGGGTGGGCGCACTACGTGGGCCAGGAGAAGTGCCGGCCGATCACCGGCTGGGCGCAGTACGCGGGCGGCCTGGACTGGGTGCGCCCGCCGCGCCAGATGATCGGCACCGGCTGGTTCTACCTGGCCACGGACCAGTGGCGCTACGACGGGATGCCCGCCGACGCGCTCGCCTCCCCCCTCGCGCCCGGGGTCCTGGCGGGCCGCACGACGGCGGACTCGTTGGTGGAGTCGGCGCAGCGCGGCTGGATGCCGAGCTACCCGACGTTCGACCGCAACCCGCTGGACCTCGTCGACGAGGCGCGCGCGGCGGGCAAGGAGCCCGAGCAGCACGTCGTCGACGAGCTCAGGGCCGGGACCCTGCGGTTCGCCTG
>NZ_JBHXAW010000413.1:0-2521 GCF_042726645.1 Isoptericola sp. NPDC060257 | reverse complement strand
GTCGCCCGGGTGCGACGAGCCACGACCCCGGGTCACGCGTCGGCGGTCAGCTCAGCCCGCGCACCCACTGCGTCGACGACCCGTACATCCACGACCCCGAGCTGTCGACGATCTTCCACACGCCGCCGTCGGCCACGGAGCGGCTGACGCCGTCGGCCTCGACGACGATCTGCTCGCAGCCGTCCTCCGTCGCGTAGGGATAGGCGTCGGCACGGTAGGTCTTGCCGTTCGACCCGACGTACGAGATCGCCAGGTCGTCCCAGACGCTCACGGCCGGGTCCCCGAGCGAGCACCCGACGAACCACGCGCCGACGAAGGACGCCCCGTCGACCGTCCCCGCCTCGGTGTCCCAGAGGGACTGCATCCAGAAGTTGCCCACGAACCACTTGCCGGGCGCGTAGGGGTCCGACCTGCTGGAGTCGACCCAGAGCGTGGCCGCCTTCGAGTAGGCCGTCCCTGCGACGTTCGACACCCGCACGCGGTAGTCGGCGAGCGTGTGCCTGGATCGCGCGGTGAACGCGTAGGACGACGAGGTGCGGTCGGACACGTTCTTCCACGTGCCCGACTCCGCCGTCCGCACCTGCCACTGGTACTTCAGCCTGCCGCCGGTCGCGGACGCCGAGAACCGGGCGGACTGGCCGGTCTTGACCCACAGGGCGTCGGGCTGGTTCGTCACCTTGGGCGTGCTGACGCCCACGGGCCAGGCCACCGCGGCGGTGGCCGCGCTGGTCCGGGACGACGTCGCGTACCCCGAGCGGACGCCGGAGACGGTCACGGTGATCTTCTTGCCGTGCTGGGCCGACGTCAGCGTGAACGACGACCTCGTGGCGCCCTTGATGGCGGTGCCGTTCGCCTTCCACTGGTACTTCCACGACGTCGGCGCGGGGCTCCAGGTGCCCTTGCCGCTCACCTTGAGCGTGGAGCCGACGCGGACGGTCCCGGAGACCTGGGGCGCGGAGGTCCTGGAGTAGACGCGCAGCACGGCCGCGCCGGAGCTCGTCACGGTGCGCGTCGTGTAGCCGCTGCGGCTGCCCGTCACGGCGACGGTCAGCGTCCTGCCCGCGTACCTCGACGGGATCGTGTACGTGGAGCGCGTGGCGCCCGGGATCGACCGGCCGCTGATCTTCCACTGGTAGCGGTAGGTCGTCGCCCCGGGGTTCCACGTCCCGCGCGACACGGAGACCGTGCTGCCCACCTTGACGGTGCCCTTGATGCCCGGCCTCGGCGCCGACAGCACCCCCGGCGCGACCTTCGTGCCGGCGCTCGTCCTCGTGACGGTGGTGTACCCGGTCTTCTTCCCGGTCACCTTGACCGTGAGGGTCCGGCCCTCGGCCGTCGACGGCAGCGTGTACGTCGACCCCGTGGCGCCCGAGACCTTCGTTCCGGACACGTACCACTGGTAGCTGAGCGTGGTCCCGGAGGTCCAGGTGCCCGGCTTGGCGGTGACCTTCGAGCCCACGCGCACGGTGCCGCTGATCGTGGGCGTCCCCGCGGACAGGCCGGCCGCGACGACCGCGGCGGTCCGGTCCGACGTGAGCGTCCGGGGCGCGTAGCCCTCCGCGGCGCCCGACACCGTGACCACGATCGTCCTGCCCAGGTCGGCGGCCGTCAGGGTGTACGTCGGCTTCGTCGCGCCGTCGACGGGGTCCCTGCCACGCCACCACTGGTACGTCAGCGTGGCCACCGGCTCCCAGGCGCCGGCGTCCGCAGTGAGGGTCTGCCCGAACCGCACCGTCCCGCTGATCGTCGGAGCGGCGGCCACGAGCTCGCCCTCGGCCACGGTGCCGTCGGCGACGACCACGACCGACGCCGAGGTCGCGCCGTCGACGGCACCCTCGGGGGCCGTGCCGGTGACCTCGACGCTGACCTGCTCGCCGACCGTCGCGGGCCCGAGCGTCAGCGTGGGCTCCGCGCCCTCCGCGACCAGGGCGTCGCCGGCGAACCAGCGGTAGGTGAAGGCGAGCCCGGTCCCGGCCGGCGCCCACAGCTCCGGCCGCGGGTCGATCGCGACCTCCTCGCCGACCTGCAGCGTGCCGTCGACGAGGAGCTCGTCCGCCGTCGGGGCGACGACGTCCGTCGGGGCCACCGTCGGTTCGTCCGCGGCCTCCGTCGCGACGACTGACGCCGAGGCCGGTGGTGCGACCAGGAGCGGTGTGACGACCAGAGCCAGTGCCGTGACGAGCGCCGCCGCGCGACCGCGACGTCGTCGCGCCGCCGGGTGGAGAGGTTCCACGGGTCCTCCGAGGATGAGCGGCCGACGGAGCGGCCACGAGACGAAGCACGGCCGGCGTGGCCACGACCGCTCGGGGCCGGTCGCCTCGTCGCGCGGGCGCGGTCCGGCGGTGCTGCACGTCAGTATGGGACCCACGAGGGACGTTCTCCGACATATCGACCCAGGCCCGAGAAGGTCATCATCGACCGCGCCCTCGCCGGGCTGAAGAAGCGCGTCGAGTCCCACCCGGACGCCTGACCCGCCCGCCCGCCGCCGCGACGGCCCTCCCGGCCAGCCCGTTGTAGGCAT
>NZ_JBHXAW010000412.1:0-2527 GCF_042726645.1 Isoptericola sp. NPDC060257 | reverse complement strand
CGCACCGGCGCGAACGGGGCCCCGAGGCCCCCGGCCGACGGGCCGTCGTCGTGGAGGTCGGTGGCGGACTCGTCGCCCGCGCCCTGCTCGGCCAGGTCGGCCCGGCGGGCGCGGGCACGGCGCCCGCCCAGCACGAGCAGCAGGGCCCCGCCGAGCACCAGCACGGCGCCCACCCCGACGCCGGGCCACAGGTAGGGCGTGGTGACGGCGCGCGGCCAGCTGAGCTCCAGGGTCGGCGCCTTCGCACCCTCGCCGACACCGGCGGCGAGGAGCGTCCAGCGGCCGGGGCGGTCGCTCCAGCGCAGCGTGACGCTGTTCTCGTCGGAGGCCTCGGCCACCCACATGTCCGACCCGGCCGGGTCGGCGCCGGACTTCGGCGCCTCCTCGGTCTCGGCGTCGGGGTCGGCGGGCTCGCCCGCCGCGACGGAGAGGTTCTCCCAGTCGCTCAGGCCCGTCACGCGCGAGTAGGGGTCGTTGCCGACCCACCCCGCGACGTCGACGTCCCGACCGACGGCGAGCGTGACCTTCTGACCCTCGGGGACGGACGCGCTCACGGTGACGTCGCCACCGACGAGGCCGAGGACACCGGGGTCGGTGACGACGAACGTGCCGTCACCGGTCGGCTTGGCCGTGGCGACCACCGTGTCGGTGTCGCGCCAGACCGTGGCCGAGGCGACACCGAGCGCGGCGGCAGCCAGTCCGACCAGGACCAGGACACCGCCCAGAATGCGTTGCAGCACCGAGCTTTCCCTTCGACGTGGACAGTCCAGCATAGGGACGGCGCGGAGGGCTCCGTCCACGTGGCCGCCCTGGCAGGGTGCGGTTCACGAACCCTTCACGACTCGCGTACGACGGACGCGCCCTGGCTCCTGCGCGTCGTCACGACCCGTGGAACACTGCCGGGGCGACGCCGTCGCGCCGCACCGACCCGGCGTGGGAGGATGTCCGACTCGTCCCGCGAGGGCCAGAATGTCCCGAGTATCGGCGCCCTGCCCCCGCCACTATCCTGGCGACGCCGGGGCACCCACCATGTACGGAGGTCTGCACGTGTCCGACGAGCGCACGCTCTTCCCGATCACCATGCGCGGTTACGACCGCGCGCAGGTGGACGGTCACATCGCCCGACTCGAGCAGGCGCTCGAGGAGGCCCGCCGGAACGTCGAGAGCACCGACGCGCGCGCCATGCAGATCTCCTCGGAGCTCGCGCTGGTGCAGCGCCAGCTGCGGGAGAACGAGAAGCCCTCCTACGCCGGGCTCGGCTCGCGCGTCGAGCGGCTCCTGCGGTCCGCGGAGGAGCAGTCCACCGAGGTGCTCACTCAGGCGAACCAGCAGGCCGCCGACATCATGGCGCGGGCCAAGCTGTCCGCGGGCCAGGTCCGCGCCCGCGCGGAGTCCGAGGCCTCCGAGCTGCTCGGCAGCGCGCGTCGCGAGGCCGAGGAGATCCGGTCCACCACGGCCGCCGAGGCGGAGGGCACGCTGCTCGCCGCCCAGCGCCGCGCCGAGGAGCTCGTCGGCTCGGCCGAGCGCGAGGCCGCCCTCATCACCAGCACGCTGTCCGCGGAGGAGAGCGAGCGCCGCGCCACCCTCGAGCGCGAGATCGGCGTCCAGCGCTCCACCGCGGAGCGCGAGACCACCGAGCTGCGCGTCGCCGCCGAGCGCGACACCGCGCAGCAGCGGGCGCAGGCCGCCGCCGAGGCCGCCGCGCAGCGCGAGGAGGCGGACCGCGAGTCGACCGACCTCCTGGAGCGCACCCGCCGGGAGGCCGCCCGCATCATCGCCGAGGCCAAGCACCAGGCCGCCGAGGCGTCCGACGCCGTGACGACCGAGCTCGAGCAGCTGCGCGAGCAGGCCCGTGCCGCGCTGGCCGACGCCGAGCTGGAGATCGCGCAGCGCCGGGAGCAGGTGGAGCACGAGGCCGCCGCGCGCCACGAGACCGCCCGCCAGGAGACGGACCTGCTCGTCCGCGCCGCCGAGGAGCACGCGGCGGAGGCCGAGCAGCGGGTCGCCATGGCCCTGCAGCAGGCGGAGAAGGTCCGCGCGGAGTCGGACGCCTACGTGAAGTCCCTCGTCGCGGACGCCCGCCGCACCGCGGACGGGATCGTCGCCGAGGCGCGGGAGTTCACCGAGACGATGGTCAACGACGCGCGCGTCGAGGCGGAGACCCACCGCTCCACGGCCGCCCGCCAGCTCGAGGACCTCACCCGCCGGCACGACTCGATCAACTCCTACCTCGAGGAGCTGCGCGGCCTGCTTGGCGCCGAGAAGGTCGAGACCCCGGCCGGTCAGGGCCAGCCCGTCACCGTCCTGCAGGCGCCCGTCCCGGCTCCCCCGGCTCCCCCGGCGCCGCAGGCGGAGAAGGCCGCCGAGCCCGCCGACGTCGAGCCCGGGGCCGACGACCAGCCGGACGCCGCCGGGCCCGAGGACGCCTCCTCCGACCAGGACTCCGCGGAGCCCGGGGACGTCGCCGCGCCCGAGGACGCCACGGACGAGCCCGAGGCGGCGGGCGCCGAGAAGGAGTCCCCGGCAC
>NZ_JBHXAW010000411.1:0-2531 GCF_042726645.1 Isoptericola sp. NPDC060257 | reverse complement strand
CCTCGTGCTGGTGCGCCATCAGGGACTCGAACCCCGAACCCGCTGATTAAGAGTCAGCTGCTCTGCCAATTGAGCTAATGGCGCTGGCGGGGTGAAACATTACCAGCCGTGCGGGGCTGCCGGGAAACCGTCGCGGCCGGACAGCGCTGTGACCTGCACGACAGGTCAACGGAACGCCTGGTGGCCGGTCAGGTGCCGGCCCAGGATCAGGGTGTGCACCTCGTCGGTGCCCTCGTACGTGCGCACCGACTCGAGGTTCGCGGCGTGCCGCATCGGCGAGTGCTCCAGCGTGATGCCGTCGCCCCCGAGCACGGTGCGGGCGCTCCGGGCGACCTCGATCGCGGACCGCACGTTCGCCAGCTTTCCGGCCGAGACCTGGTGCGGCTCCAGCCGCCCGTCGTCCTTGAGCCGCCCGAGCCGCAGCGCCAGGAGCTGCGCCCGGGACACCTCCAGGGCCATGTCGACCAGCTTCGCCTGCGTGAGCTGGAACGCCGCCAGCGGCCGGCCGAACTGGATCCGCTCCCCCGCGTGCCGCAGCGCGGCGTCGAGGCTGTCGCGCGCGGCCCCGGCCGCGCCCCACGCGATGCCGTAGCGCGCCTCCGCCAGGCAGGCGAACGGCCCGGCCAGGCCGGGGTGCTCCGGCAGGATGGCGTCGGCGGGCAGCCGGACGTCGTCGAGCACGACGTCGCACTGGACCGACGCGCGCAGCGACAGCTTCGGCTCGATGGGCGTCGCGACGAACCCGGGGGTCGCCGTCGGGACGAGGAAGCCGCGCACCCGCGGCCGCGCCTCCTCGACGCCCTCGGTCGGGTCGGAGGCGCGCGCCCACACCACGGCGACGTCGGCGACCGACGCGAGCCCGATCCAGCGCTTGCGCCCCGACAGCACCCACTCGTCGCCGACGCGCGTCGCCGTCGTCGTCATCGAGGCGGGGTCGGAGCCGGCGCCGGGCTCGGTGAGCGCGAAGCACCCGATCGTCTCGCCCGCCGCCATCCCCGGCAGCCAGCGCTCCCGCTGCGCGGGCGACCCGTGCTTCGCGATCGCGGTCATCGCGAGCGAGCCCTGCACCGAGACGAAGGTGCGGATCCCGGAGTCCCCCGCCTCCAGCTCCGCCATCGCCAGGCCGTACTCGACCGCCGACCGGCCCGCGCAGCCGTGCCCGTGCAGGTGCATGCCGAGCAGCCCCGCCTCGGCGAGGCGGGGCACCAGCTCGAGCGGGAACACGCCGTCCGCGAACCAGCGCGCGACGTGCGGGCGGACGTGCTCGTCGACCAGCGCCCGCACCCGGTCGCGGCTCTCGCGCTCGGTCGGGCTGAGCTCGTCGTCGAGCGCCAGCAGGTCCAGGGGGTCACCCGTCATGACGTCACTGTGACAGACGCCACCGTGCCGGCGGCGAACGTCAGAGGTACAGGCCGGTCGCGCCGCCCTCGTCCTCGGTCTCCGTGACGCCGTGCACGTCGCGCTCGCGCAGCAGCACGTAGTCCGTGCCGCCGAGGTCCACCTCCGCCCGGTCCTCCGGGTCGTAGAGCACGCGGTCGCCCACGGCGACCTGGCGCACGTGCTCGCCCTTGGCCACCACCTGCGC
Organism: Isoptericola sp. NPDC060257; assembly: GCF_042726645.1. Taxonomy (NCBI): domain Bacteria; kingdom Bacillati; phylum Actinomycetota; class Actinomycetes; order Micrococcales; family Promicromonosporaceae; genus Isoptericola; species Isoptericola sp. NPDC060257. The sequence goes on along the minus strand of NZ_JBHXAW010000411.1, from coordinate 946 downwards.
CCACGCGAGGCGCTTGGCACCGGCCGCGGTCGCGGGGATCACGAGGCCCGCCGTCGACTGCCGCTCCGCCGAGTCCACCTCCGGCTGCACCAGCAGGCGGTCGTGCAGCATGCGGATGGGCAGCGGCTTGCTGTCGGGCGTGGTGCGGGGCGCGCGGTCGGTCACGGCACCACGCTAGACGACCCGGGCGTCTAGGCTCGACGCCGAGCGCGCGCCCGCGAGCTCCCGCGAACTCGGTCACGGACCCCGTCGCGGACGCTGTCGCCGCGCACCGCACGACCTCGACACCAAGGAGCACCCGTGACCCGTCTCGCCGTCGGCGACGCCGCCCCCGCCCTCGAGCTGCCCGCCGTCCTGCCCGACCCCGCCGGCACCGGCCACACCACCGGCACGTTCTCGCTGGCCGACGCTCTGGCGGAGCCGGGCCGCCAGGGCGTCGTCGTGTACTTCTACCCCGCCGCGATGACGCCGGGCTGCACCACCGAGGCCTGCGACTTCCGCGACTCCCTCGCCTCGCTGCAGGGCGCGGGCTACGCCGTCGTCGGCGTCTCCCCCGACGGCGTCGACAAGCTCGCGACGTTCGCCGAGCGCGACGCCCTGACCTTCCCCCTTCTCGCCGACACCGAGCACGAGGCGCTCGAGGCCTGGGGCGCGTGGGGGGAGAAGAAGAACTACGGCAAGACGTACGTGGGCGTCATCCGCTCCACCGTCGTCGTCGACCCGGAGGGCAAGGTCGCGGTCGCGCAGTACAACGTCAAGGCCACCGGCCACGTCGCCCGGGTGCGCAAGACCCTGGGGCTCGACTGACGGTGACTGCCTAGACTGACCCGGCGCGCGAGTGGTGGAACAGGCAGACACGCTGGTTTTAGGTACCAGTGTCTTCGGACGTGCGGGTTCGAGTCCCGCCTCGCGCACGGCGAACGACGACGGCCGCCCCGGGAGCTCC
>NZ_JBHXAW010000410.1:0-2556 GCF_042726645.1 Isoptericola sp. NPDC060257 | reverse complement strand
CCCTGTGAGGGGGTCCGGGGCCTTCGTCGTCGACCGTCAGGTCGGTGGGCTCAGCGCGTCACTCCGCGCCGGCCTGCATCTGCCCGGTCGGGGGCAGGTCGTGCACCGAGACGCCGGTGGGGGCGTCGAGCGCCGCCGCCGCGCCGACCGTGACCGGCCCGCGCTCGTGCTCGCTCTTGGGGACCCCGCGGAAGCTGAACTCCCCGAGGATGCCCTCGCCCTCGCCGTCGACCAGCACGAGGTCGCCGGCCTTGAGCTCGCCGAACAGGATCTTCTCGGACAGGGTGTCCTCGATCTCCCGCTGGATCGCCCGCTTCAGCGGACGGGCGCCGAGCACCGGGTCGTAGCCCTTCTCCGCCAGCAGGTTCTTCGCGGCGGGCGTGAGCTCGATGGCCATGTCCCGGTCGCGCAGACGCTTGTCCAGCTTCGCGATCTCCAGGTCCACGATCTCGATGATCTCGTCCTGCGAGAGCTGCGGGAAGACCACCACGTCGTCGACGCGGTTGAGGAACTCCGGCCGGAAGTGCTGCTTGAGCTCCTCGTTGACCTTCGCCTTCATGCGCTCGTAGGAGGTCACCAGGTCGCCGCCGGCGTTGAAGCCGGTCTGGACGCCCTTGGCGATGTCCCGCGTGCCGAGGTTCGTGGTCATGATGATCACGGTGTTCTTGAAGTCGACCACCCGGCCCTGCGAGTCGGTCAGGCGACCGTCCTCGAGCACCTGCAGCAGCGAGTTGAAGATGTCCGCGTGAGCCTTCTCGACCTCGTCGAACAGGACCACCGAGAACGGCTTGCGCCGCACCTTCTCCGTGAGCTGGCCGCCCTCGTCGTAGCCGACGTACCCGGGAGGCGAGCCGAACAGCCGCGACACGGTGTGCTTCTCCGAGAACTCGGACATGTCGAGCTGGATCAGCGCGTCCTCGTCCCCGAAGAGGAACTCGGCGAGCGCCTTGGCCAGCTCCGTCTTCCCGACGCCCGTGGGGCCGGCGAAGATGAACGAGCCACCGGGGCGCTTCGGGTCCTTGAGCCCCGCACGCGTGCGGCGGATCGCCTGGGACAGGGCCTTGATCGCCGTGTTCTGGCCGACGACCCGCTTGTGCAGCTCGTCCTCCATGTGCAGGAGCTTGCTGGACTCCTCCTCGGTGAGCTTGACGACCGGGATGCCGGTCGACATCGCCAGCACCTCGGCGATGAGCTCGTCGTCGACCTCCGCGACGGAGTCGAGGTCGCCCGACTTCCAGGCCTTCTCCTTGTCGGCGCGCTGGGCGGTGAGCTGCTTCTCCTTGTCCCGCAGCCCGGCGGCCTTCTCGAAGTCCTGCTCGTCGATCGCCGACTCCTTGTCGCGGCGCGCCTCGGCGATCTCCTCGTCCAGGGCCTTGAGCTCCGGCGGCGCCGTCATGCGGCGGATGCGCAGGCGCGCGCCCGCCTCGTCGATCAGGTCGATCGCCTTGTCCGGCAGGTACCGGTCGTTGATGTACCGGTCGGCGAGCTGCGCGGCGGAGACCAGCGCGGAGTCCGTGATGGACACGCGGTGGTGCGCCTCGTAGCGGTCGCGCAGGCCCTTGAGGATCTCGATGGCGTGCTCGAGCGACGGCTCGTTGACCTGGATCGGCTGGAAGCGGCGCTCCAGGGCCGGGTCCTTCTCGACGTACTTGCGGTACTCGTCGAGCGTCGTGGCGCCGATCGTCTGCAGCTCGCCGCGGGCCAGCATCGGCTTGAGGATGCTCGCCGCGTCGATCGCGCCCTCGGCGGCACCCGCCCCGACGAGGGTGTGGATCTCGTCGATGAACAGGATGATGTCGCCGCGGGTGCGGATCTCCTTGAGCACCTTCTTGAGGCGCTCCTCGAAGTCACCGCGGTAGCGGGAGCCGGCGACCAGGGCGCCGAGGTCCAGCGTGTAGAGCTGCTTGTCCTTCAGCGTCTCCGGCACGTCGCCGCGCACGATGTCCTGGGCGAGGCCCTCGACGACAGCCGTCTTGCCGACGCCCGGCTCGCCGATCAGCACCGGGTTGTTCTTGGTGCGGCGGCTCAGCACCTGCATGACGCGCTCGATCTCCGTCGAGCGGCCGATGACCGGGTCGAGCTTGCCCTCGCGCGCGGCCTGGGTGAGGTTGCGGCCGAACTGGTCGAGGACGGCGGAGCCGGACGGCTGCCCCTCCTGCGGGCCGCCGGCGGCCACGGGCTCCTTGCCCTGGTAGCCGCTCAGCAGCTGGATGACCTGCTGGCGCACCTTGTTCAGGTCGGCGCCCATCTTCGTGAGGACCTGGGCGGCGACGCCCTCGCCCTCGCGGATGAGGCCGAGCAGGATGTGCTCGGTGCCGATGTAGTTGTGCCCGAGCTGCAGCGCCTCGCGGAGCGACAGCTCCAGCACCTTCTTGGCGCGCGGCGTGAACGGGATGTGCCCGCTCGGGGCCTGCTGGCCCTCGCCGATGATCTCGGTGACCTGGGTGCGGACGCCGTCGAGCGAGATCCCCAGCGACTCCAGGGCCTTCGCGGCGACGCCCTCACCCTCGTGGATGAGTCCGAGCAGGATGTGCTCGGTGCCGATGTAGTTGTGGT
>NZ_JBHXAW010000409.1:0-2578 GCF_042726645.1 Isoptericola sp. NPDC060257 | reverse complement strand
GCCCTGGCGCGGGCCGACCCACACCTGCTGCACGTTGACGAACTCCTTGATGCCGTGCGGGCCGAGCTCGCGCCCGTAGCCGGAGCGCTTCACCCCGCCGCTGGGCAGCCGGGGGTCGGTCTTGACGATGCCGTTCACCGAGACCTGACCGGCCGCGATGTGGCGGGCCATCGCCTCGCCGCGCTCCGGCGTCGACCAGACGCTCGCCGCCAGGCCGTACTCGGTCCGGTTCGCGGCCTCGAGCGCCTCGTCGGCGTCGGCGGCCCGCAGCACCGCCATGACCGGACCGAACGTCTCCTCGCAGGCGGCGGTCATGTCGTCGGTGACGTCGTCGAGCAGGGTGGGCGGGTAGTACCAACCCGGGCCGTCGGGCAGCTCGCCGCCGAGCAGCAGGCGCGCCCCCGCCTGCACCGTCTGCGTGACCTGACGGTGCAGGTTCTCGCGCAGGTCGGCGCGGGCGATCGGCCCCACCTGCGTGGCGGGGTCGCGCGGGTCGCCCACCTTCAGCGCGGCGAGCCGGTCCCGGAGCCGGTCGACCAGCGCGTCGTGCACCGCGTCCTCGACGATGATCCGCTTCGCGGCGATGCACGACTGGCCCGCGTTGATGATGCGCGACAGGGCGATGGTGTCGGCCGCGGCGTCCAGGTCGGCGTCGGCGAGGACCACGCACGGGTCGGAGCCGCCCAGCTCCAGCACCGCGGGCTTGATCTCGGCGGCCGCGACGCTCGCCACGACCGACCCCCCGCGCGACGACCCGGTGAACGACACCGCCTGCACGCGCCGGTCCCGGATGACGCCGGCGACGTCCGCGGTCTCCAGCGGCAGGTTGCGGAACACGCCCTGCGGCGCGCCCGACGCCGACAGCGCCCGCGCGAACACGTCGCCGATCGCCTCCGCGCAGCCCGGCACGTGCGGGTCGTGCTTGAGCACGCCCGTGTTGCCCGCCATGAGGGCGGGCGCCGCGAAGCGCAGGGCCAGCCAGAACGGCGCGTTCCACGGCAGGACGCCGAGCACCGTGCCCAGCGGGAGGTGCTGCACGTAGCTGCGCGTCGCGTCGGAGGCGATCTCCTCGGTCGCCAGGTAAGCCGCCGCGTGCTCGGCGTAGTGGTCCGCGCACCAGGCCGCCTTCTCGACCTCGCCGAGCGCCTCGGAGATCGGCTTGCCCATCTCCTGCGTCATGAGGGGCGCCAGCTCGTCGGCCCGCGCGCGGAGGTCCGCCGCCACCGCGTGCAGCACCTCGGCGCGTCCGACGAGCCCCCGGTCCCGCCACGCGGCCCGCGCCGCCTCGGCGGCCGCCAGGGTGGTGTCCACCTCGCCCGGCGTCGCCGCCGGGACCTCGCGGACCACCTCGCCCGTGCTCGGGTCGGTCGCGATCAGCATCATGCGGTCTCCTCCTCGGTGGCGTCCGTGGTGGTGTCCTGCACGAGCGAGAGGGGCTCGCCCTCCGCCCTCCCCGCGGCGTGCTCGGGCTTGCAGGTGAAGTCCTCGGCCAGGGTGAAGAACGACTCGCACCCGTCGGCCGTCACCCGGACCGTGTCGGAGATGCCGACGGTCTTGTCGCCGTCGACGCCCCACATCCACGGGATGATGTGGAACGTCATCCCCTCCCGGAGCACGCGCGGGTCGCCCTGGTTGAGGCTGACGATGTAGCCCTCGTCCCAGCTGGGCGGGAACGCGATGCCGATCGAGTACCCCGACCGGGTCACCAGCCGTGCGCCGACGCCGTTGTCCGAGATGATGTTCCGCACGATGTTGTCGGCGTCGGACACGGTGAGCCCGGGCCGGATGGCCGCCTTGACCTCCGCGAGCGCCAGCTTCATCCGCTCCTGCGCCACCAGCATGCTGCGCGACAGGTCGTCGAGCACCACGGTGCGCATCATCGCGGTGTGGTACCGCCGGAAGCAGCCACCGACCTCGAGGAAGACGTGCTCTCCCGGCTGCACGGTGCGCCCCTCCCACGTCGCGTGCCCGATCATGCTCCGCGGCCCCGAGGTGACGTACGGCATCACCGCGGGGAACTCGCCGCCGGAGCGGAACATCGCCGACGCGATCTCCGCCGCGATCTCGTTCTCCGTCACCCCTGCGGCGACTGCCTCGATGCCCGCCGCCATCCCGACCTCCGTGGCGCGCGCGGCGCGCCGCATGACGGCGATCTCGGCGTCCGACTTGGTCACGCGCCCCTCCTCCACGATGCCGAAGCAGTCGAGCAGGCGGCCGTCGGTGAACGAGTTGTGGATGTAGTCCTGGTGGTAGGCCGGGAAGTAGTAGCTGTTGCGCTCGTACCCGACGTCCTTGGTGTCGAGGCCGAACTCTCGCAGGGACTGCACCAGGCTCTGGATGGCGTCGCCCGTGTCCGGGTAGGGACGGGTCAGCTCCACCCACGTGCGGGCGTGCACGTTCGACTCCTCCATGGCGCGGGTGATCATGAACGGCTCGTCCTCGAGCGGCACGACCAGCGCCTGGAAGAAGGAGTACCCCGTGGTCTGGTAGTCCGTGAGGTACATGAGGTTCTCGGGGTCGGTGATGACCACCGCGTCCAGCATCCGCTCCGCCATGCGGCGGCGCAGGTCGCCGAGGC
>NZ_JBHXAW010000408.1:0-2581 GCF_042726645.1 Isoptericola sp. NPDC060257 | reverse complement strand
GGCAGATCCAGCTCGGCAACCACACCTGGGACCACGCCGCGCTCACCAAGATCGGCGCGAGCGGCGTCGCCGACCAGCTCGGTCGCACAAAAGACTTCCTGCGCAACAACTTCGGCGTCGACGGCACCCCGTTCTACCGCCCGCCCTTCGGCTACCACAACGCCACCGTCGACAAGGTGGCCGCCGACCTCGGCTACACGGTCCTCACCGCGCACCCCACCGAGGCCCGACGTCGCGCCGTCTCGGGCGCCGTCCGCCGCATCTCGTCGCTGGTCGCCGACCGCGACACGATGCGCCCCGGCGGCACCACGCTCGCCGAGAACGAGCGCCGCCTGCTCGCCGAGATCGACACCATGTGGCGCACGTCGCCCATCCGCGCGCACAAGCCGTCCGTGCTCGACGAGGTGAAGACCGCGATGGGCGTCTTCGACGCCACGATGTTCTCCACCTTCCCCGAGGTGTACCGCCGCCTGGACGACTGGCTGCTCGACGGCGAGGCCGGCAGCGTGCCGCCCGTCGCGCGGCCGTTCGTCCACCTCGGCTCCTGGATCGGCGGCGACCGCGACGGCAACCCGAACGTCACCGCCGAGGTCACCCGCCAGGCCGCGACCCTCGCCGCCGAGCACGCGCTCGGCGCGCTCGAGAAGGCCGCCGTCGAGACGGGGCGCAAGCTCACGCTCGACGAGGAGGGCACGCCGGCGTCGGCCGAGCTCAAGGCGCTGTGGCAGCGGATGAGGCAGCTCTCCGACGAGCTCGTGACCCGCGCCGCCGCCGACTCGCCGAACGAGCCGCACCGCGCCGCCGTCCTCGCCGTGGCCGGCCGGGTCGCCGCGACCCGCCGCCGCGACGCGGACCTCGGGTACCGGGAGCCGGAGGAGCTCGTCGCCGACCTCGAGGTCGTGCAGCGCTCCCTCGTCGAGGCGGGCGCCCCGCGTGCCGCCTACGGCGACCTGCAGAAGCTCGTGTGGCAGGTGCAGACCTTCGGGTTCCACCTCGCCGAGCTGGAGGTGCGCCAGCACTCGCAGGTGCACGCCGCCGCCCTCGCCGAGATCGACGAGAAGGGCGTCCACGGCGACCTCTCCGAGCGCACGGTCGAGGTGCTCGACACCTACCGCGCCCTCGGCGCCGTGCAGAAGCGGTTCGGCATCCGCGCCGCCCGCCGCTACATCGTGTCGTTCACGCAGGCGCCCGAGCACCTGGCCGCCGTCTACCGGCTCGCCGCGCTCGCCTTCGAGGGCAGCGACGACGCCCCCGTCGTCGACGCCGTGCCGCTGTTCGAGACCTTCGACGACCTGGAGAACTCGGTCGACATCCTCGAGGCGATGCTGGAGTTCCCCGAGGTGCAGCGCCGCCTCGCGGAGAACGGCCGGCGCGTCGAGGTCATGCTCGGTTACTCGGACTCGTCGAAGGACGTCGGCCCGGTCGCCGCGACCCTCGCCCTGCACAAGGCGCAGTCGCGGATCGCCGAGTGGGCGCAGCGCCACGACATCACGCTGACCCAGTTCCACGGCCGCGGCGGCTCGCTCGGCCGCGGCGGCGGCCCTGCCAACCGCGCGGTGCTCGCCCAGCCGCCGCACTCGGTGGACGGCCGGTTCAAGCTCACCGAGCAGGGCGAGGTCATCCTCGCCCGCTACGGCGACCCGACGATCGCCGCGCGGCACATCGAGCAGGTCGCCGCGGCGACGTTGCTCGCCTCGGCCCCGACGGTGGAGAAGCGGAACGCCGACGCCCGGGAGCGGTTCGCGCCGCTGGCCGCCGCGCTCGACGAGACGTCGCGCGCCGCGTTCCACGGCCTCGTGAAGTCCGAGGGCTTCCCGCAGTGGTTCTCCCAGGTGACGCCGCTGGAGGAGGTCGGCCTGCTGCCGATCGGCTCCCGCCCGGCCAAGCGCGGCCTGTCGGTCAACTCGCTGGACGACCTGCGCGCCATCCCCTGGGTGTTCTCCTGGTCGCAGGCGCGCATCAACCTCGCGGGCTGGTTCGGCCTCGGCACCGCGCTGCGCTCGGCGGGCGAGCAGCCGGGCGGGCTCGAGGAGCTGCAGGCCGCGTACCGCGAGTGGCCCCTGTTCACCACGCTGCTCGACACCGTGGAGATGGGCCTCGCCAAGACGCAGGAGGACATCGCCGCGCAGTACCTGGCCCTCGGCGACCGCGACGACCTCGCGGACCTCGTGCTCGGCGAGCTGCGGCTCACCCGCGAGTGGGTGCTGCGGGTGACGGGCAACGAGTGGCCGCTCGCCAACCGCCGCGTCCTCGGCCGCGCCGTGCAGCTGCGCTCCCCGTACGTCGACGCGCTGTCGCTGCTCCAGGTCCGCGCCCTGCGCGCGCTCCGCAGCCAGGGCGTCAGCGAGGGCCTCACCGTGGACGACGGCGAGTGGGTGGACGGCGGCCACAAGGACCGCTGGCAGCACCTGCTGCTGCTCACCGTGAACGGAGTCTCCGCGGGCCTGCAGAACACGGGCTGACCCGGTCCGTCGTCGTGGGCGCTCGTTCGGCGCCGTTCCTCAGAGGAATGGCGCGAACGAGCGCCCACGACGTTCTAGGGTGACCGCTCATGAGCCTGGTGACGTTCAAGGACCTGTGC
>NZ_JBHXAW010000407.1:0-2592 GCF_042726645.1 Isoptericola sp. NPDC060257 | reverse complement strand
GCAGTCCGAACTGCCGACCCCGACCCGAACTGCCGCCCTGACGGAACCCTCGGAGCGACACGATCCGCCCGACGTCAGACCCAGCGCGCCGGGTCCGCGACCACCGACCGCAGCACCTCGCGCGCTCCGCCGGTGAGGGCGGCGTGCGGGCCGGCGGCGGCGGGGCGCACGTCGACGGGCGCGAAGGGCGCGGCGAGCGCACGCTCCTCCACCACCCCTCCGACGACGTGCCCCACCCAGCCGAACAGCTCGGCGTACGCGCCGCCGAGCACGATGGTGGAGACGTCGACGAGGTTGACGAACGTGGCGAGCGCGGCGCCGAGCGCGCGCCCGGCGCGGCCGACGGTGTCGAGGGCTGCGTCGTCGCCGGCGCGCAGCAGGTCGACGATCGCGTGCACGGGCGCCGACGACGGCAGGCCGGAGCCCCGCAGCAGCACCTCCTTGCCGGCGTACTGCTCGAGGCAGCCGGTGGCGCCGCACGAGCAGCGCGGGCCGGCGGGGTCGACGACGACGTGCCCGATCTCGCCGTTCCAGCCCCGCTCCCCCAGGAACAGGTGCCGGTCGACGACGATCCCCGCGCCGACGCCGACGTCGCCGGAGACGTAGAGGAAGGACGGCGGCACGTCGCCCGCGAGCTCAGCGAGGGCGGCGAGCTTGGCCTCGTTCGCCACCTCGACGTCGAGCGGGTCGCCGTCACCGGTCCGCAGGTCGAGCTCCGGGACGGGCTCCACGGACGACCAGCCCAGGTTGGGCGCCACCTCCAGCCGCCCGCCGCGCACGTCCACGAGCCCGGGCAGCGCGAGCCGTGCCCCGGCGACGCGCATGCCGACGGCCTCGACCTCCGCGACCACCTCGGCGGCGAGGGTCCGGAGCCGGGCGAGCACGTCGCGCGGGTCCGAGTCGTGCAGCGAGCCGGTGACGACGCGCTCGGCGACGACGTCGCCCACGAGGTCGAGGGCGCGCGCGCCGAGGTAGTCGACGTTCACCTCGAGCCCGAGCCCGACGACGGACCGTCCGGCGGGCACCAGCGGGACGGCGGGGCGGCCGGCCTTCTGCGCCGCGACGGGCGGGAGCTCGGCGACGAGCCCCCCGGCGACGAGCCGGTCGACGAGGGTCGAGACGGTGGCCCGGGTGAGACCGGTGGCGCCGGCGACGTCGGCGCGCGACGGTGGTGCGGAGGCCTCGAACACGGCCGCGGCGACGAGGCGCAGGTTCCGCTCGCGGAGGGTGTGCTGGCGCGACGCGGCCCCGCCGTCGGGCACGCGAGGAGCAGCTGCGGGCGTCGTCGTCGAGGTGGCTGGCACGTGTTGACTCTAGCCCAGCGACGCGCAATAGTTCAGCCGTACAACAAAACTCGACGAGGAGAGATCCGTGAGCGACATCAAGTACTCGTTCGGCCTGTGGACCGTCGGCTGGCCGGCCGCCGACCCGTTCGGCACCGCGACCCGCCCCGACCTGGACCCGGCCGAGTCGATCCGCAAGCTGGCCGACCTCGGCGCGTGGGGCTTCACGTTCCACGACAACGACGTCTTCCCGTTCGGCGCGGAGGGCGCGGAGCGCCAGAAGCACATCGACGCGGTGAAGAGGGCCTCCGAGGAGACCGGTCTCGTCTGCGAGATGGTCACCACCAACACCTTCACGCACCCGATCTTCAAGGACGGCGCGTTCACCTCGAACAACCGCGAGGTGCGTCGCTACGGCCTGCGCAAGGTGCTGCGCAACGCCGACCTGGCCGCCGAGATGGGCGCCTCGACATTCGTCATGTGGGGCGGCCGCGAGGGCACGGAGTACGACAACTCCAAGGACCTGCACGCCGCGCACGCCCGCTACGCCGAGGGCATCGACACCGTCGCGGCGTACATCAAGGAGAAGGGCTACGACCTGCGCATCGCGCTGGAGCCCAAGCCCAACGAGCCGCGCGGCGACATCTTCCTGCCGAGCATCGGCCACGCCATCGCCCTCATCGACACGCTCGACAACGGCGACATCGTGGGCCTCAACCCGGAGACGGGCCACGAGCAGATGGCCGGCCTCAACTACACGCACGGCCTCGCGCTGGCGCTGTACGCGGGCAAGCTGTTCCACATCGACCTCAACGGCCAGCACGGCCCGAAGTACGACCAGGACCTCGTCTTCGGCCACGGCGACCTGCTGAGCGCGTTCTTCACGGTGGACATGCTCGAGAACGGCTTCCCCAACGGCGGCCCGCGCTACGAGGGCCCGCGCCACTTCGACTACAAGCCCAGCCGCACCGAGTTCCTCGACGGCGTCTGGGAGTCGGCGAAGGCGAACATGGAGACCTACGACATGCTCGCCGCCAAGTCGAAGGCGTACCGCGAGGACGCCGAGGTGCAGAAGGCGTTCGAGCACGCCGGCATCTTCGAGCTGGGCGAGCCGACCCTGGCCGAGGGCGAGTCGTTCGACGCCTTCCTCGCCGACCGCTCCGCCTACGAGGACCTCGACGTCGACGCGGTCGCCGAGCGCGACTACGGTCTGGTGCGGCTGCACCAGCTCGCGCTGCGCCACCTCATCGGCTGACCATCCCCGACGTTGTGGGTGGGATCGTGGCCCTGTTTCGTGTCGAAACAGGGC
>NZ_JBHXAW010000406.1:0-2595 GCF_042726645.1 Isoptericola sp. NPDC060257 | reverse complement strand
GTACTCGACATGCCCGACTTTCGGTCAGACGTTGAACCCCAGCATCCGCAGCTGCTCACGGCCCTCGTCGGTGATCTTCTCCGGGCCCCACGGCGGCATCCAGACCCAGTTGATGCGGAAGCCGTCGACGAGCCCCTCGAGCGCGGTGCCGGCCTGGTCCTCGATGACGTCCGTCAGCGGGCAGGCCGCCGACGTGAGGGTCATGTCGATGGTGGACATGTTGTTCTGGTCCACCTGGATGCCGTAGACGAGGCCCAGGTCGACGACGTTGATTCCCAGCTCGGGGTCGATGACGTCGCGCAGGGCCTCCTCGACGTCCGCCGCCGTGGTGGGCGTGGGGGCCGCGGCCGCCTCGGCGACGGGCGGGGCAGCCGCCTCGGTCGTGTTCTCGGTCATCGTGTCCTCTCAGGTTCAGGTCGGCTTCAGCCCAGCGCGCCGCTGCGCGCCAGCGAGTCCTTGAGCGCCGCCCAGCCGAGCAGCGCGCACTTGATGCGGGCGGGGTACTGCGAGACGCCGGTGAACGCGCTCGCGTCGCCGAGGGCGTCCAGCGCGTCGTCGTCGTCCAGACCCTTGCCCCGCGAGGCCATGAGGTCGTGGAAGACGGCGTCCAGGCGGGCGACGTCGGCCAGGTCGTGCCCGGTGACGAGCTCCGTCATCACGGAGGCGGACGCCTGCGAGATGGAGCAGCCCTGGCCCTCCCAGGACACGCCGGACACGGTGGTGCCGTCGACGTCCACGCGGAGCGTGATCTCGTCGCCGCAGGTCGGGTTCACCTGGTGCGACTCCCCCGACCGGTGGTCGGTGGGCGCGTCCACGAGGCCCCGACCGTGCGGGCGCTTCGCGTGGTCCAGGATCACCTGCTGGTACATCTGCTCGAGCGAGCTCACTGCTGTCCTCTCCGCCTACGTCAGTCCACACCGAAGAACGCGCGTACGCCCGCCAGTGCTTCCCGGAACGCCGCGATCTCCTCGGCCGTGGTGTACACGGAGGCCGACGCGCGCGCCGTCGCCGCCACGCCGAACCGGCGGTGCAGCGGCTGCGCGCAGTGGTGCCCCACGCGGACGGCGATGCCCTTGTCGTCGAGCACCTGCCCCACGTCGTGCGCGTGCACGCCGTCGACGACGAACGACACGACGGCGAGCCGGTCGCGCGCGTCCGCCGGGCCGACGATCCGCACGCCGGGGATCTCGCCGATGCGCACCAGCTCGGCCGCGAGCTCGCGCTCGTGCTCGGCCACGCGGTCCATGCCCAGCTCGTCCAGCCACTGCGCCGCGACGCCCATGCCGACGGCCTGCGCGACCATCTGCGTGCCGGCCTCGAACCGCTGCGGCGGCGGGGCGTACGTCGTCCCGGCCATGGTCACGACCTCGACCATCGACCCGCCCGTGGTGACCGGCGGCATCGCCTCGAGCAGCTCGCGCCGCCCGTACAGCGCGCCGACGCCGGTCGGGCCGAGCATCTTGTGGGCGCTGAACGCCGCGAGGTCCACGCCCAGGGCGTGCAGGTCCACCGGCAGGTGCGGCACGGACTGGCACGCGTCGAGCACCGTGACGGCCCCGACCTTCTTCGCGGCGGTGACCAGCTCTGCCACGGGGGCGATCGCGCCCGTCACGTTCGACACGTGGCCGAACGCCACCACGCGGGTGCGCTCGGTGATCACGCCCGCGACGTCGGACAGGTCGATCCGCCCGTCGTCGTCGACGCCGAACCAGCGCAGGACGGCGCCGGTACGGGCGCACAGCTCCTGCCACGGCACGAGGTTGGCGTGGTGCTCCGCCTCGGTGACGACGATCTCGTCGCCCGGGGACAGGCGGAACCGCTCAGCGGCGGCTCCCCCGCGCCCGGCCGTCGCGTTGGAGAACGCGTACGCCACGAGGTTGAGGGCCGCGGTCGCGCCCGGCGTCCAGACGATCTCGCCCTCGTCGGCCCCGACGAACCTCGCCACGGCCGCCCGGGCGTCCTCGAACGCCTCGGTCGCCTCCTCGGCGAGCTGGTGCGCGCCGCGGTGCACGGCCGCGTTGCGCTGCTCGTAGAAGTCGACCTCCGCCTCGAGCACGACGTTCGGCTTCTGCGACGTCGCGGCCGAGTCCAGGTAGACCAGCGGCCGGCCACCCCGCACCGTGCGCCCGAGCAGCGGGAAGTCCGCCCGCACGGCCGCGAGCTCCGCAGCGGTGAGCGACGGGCGCACGGTGTCGGTGGTGGTCATGCTGTCCTCCTGGTGACGGCTCCTGGTCGAGTGCTCGACGAGGAGGTCAGGCCATCGTCGCGCCGGTGCCGACGTACTTGTCGTAGCCGTTCTCCTCGAGCTGCTCCGCGAGCTCGGGGCCGCCCTCCTCGGCGATCTTGCCGTCGACGAAGACGTGCACGAAGTCCGGCTTGATGTAGCGCAGGATGCGCGTGTAGTGCGTGATGAGCAGCACGCCGACGTCGGTGTTCGACTTGGCGCGGTTCACGCCCTCGGACACGACGCGCAGGGCGTCGACGTCGAGGCCGGAGTCGGTCTCGTCGAGGATCGCGAAGTGCGGCTTGAAGAGCTCCATCTGGAGGATCTCGTGGCGCTTCTTCTCACCGCCGGAGAAGCCCTCGTTGACGGAG
>NZ_JBHXAW010000405.1:0-2616 GCF_042726645.1 Isoptericola sp. NPDC060257 | reverse complement strand
GCCGGCCGGTGGACGCATCCCGTGGAGGCCCCGCATGGCGAGTCCCGCCGACAAGCCGAACATCCGGCAGGTCGCGCAGCTCGCCGGTGTCTCGCACATGACGGTGTCGCGGGTGCTCAACGACCACCCGAACATCCGCGACGCCACCCGGCGGCGCGTCGAGGAGGCCATCGACCAGCTCGGCTACCGGCCGAACATGGTCGCCCGGGCCCTGGCCACCCAGCGCAGCCGGCGCATCGGCGTCCTCGTGGAGAGCGCCGCGACGTTCGGGCCGACCAGCACGCTGTACGCCGTGGAGTCCGCCGCCCGCGCGTCCGGGTACGTGGTCAGCTCCGTGCTCCTGCGGGCTGGGGAGGAGATCACCCCCCAGGAGGCCGTCGACCACCTCGTCGCGCAGGGCGTCGACGCGCTCTGCGTCGTGGCGCCCCGGTCGTCGTCGATCGCCGCGCTGCGCCGCATCGCCGTCGGTGTCCCGGTGCTGGTGGTCAAGCCCGACAAGGACCCGACGTTCCTCACCGTGACCGTCGACCAGCAGGCGGGGACGGCGCTCGCCGTCGACCACCTCGTCTCGCTCGGGCACCGCGACATCCTGCACCTCGCCGGCCCGCTGGACTGGCTCGACGCCCGCACGCGCGAGCGGTCCTTCCACGCCCGGGCGAAGTCGTGGGGGCTGCGCGAGCGCCCCATCGTCGTCGGGGACTGGACGGCCGACTTCGCGTACGACTTCGCGCGCGGGATCCGCGAGCTCCCGGAGTACACGGCGATCTTCGCCGCGAACGACGACATGGCGGTAGGCCTCGTGCACGGCCTGCACGACCGCGGCTTCTCGGTGCCCGACGACGTGAGCGTCGTCGGCTTCGACGACATCCCCCTCGCGCGGCACGTCATCCCCCCGCTGACGACGGTGCGGCAGAACTTCCACGCCCTCGGCGTGTCGGTCGTCGACGTCCTGCGGGCCGCGATCGAGGAGCAGGAGATCCCGCCGGTCACGAAGATCCCCCCGGAGATGATCGCGCGGGCGTCGAGCGCCGCGCCGCGGAAGGCCACCCGATGACCTCGCGGCCCGCGGCGCCGGCCCCCGTCGTCGAGCTGCGGGGGATCACGGTGGAGCGCTCGGGGGTGCGGGTCCTCGACGACGTGGACCTGGCGCTGCGGCCGGGCGAGGTGCACGCGCTCATGGGGGAGAACGGCGCGGGGAAGTCGACCCTCATCGGCGCGCTCACGGGGACGCTGCCGATCCTGGCGGGCACGGTCGTGGTGGACGGCGTCGAGAGCCCGCCGACGGGCGTCGCGCAGAGCCGCGCGGACGGCATCGCGACCGTCTTCCAGGAGACGCACCTGAGCCCGCACCTGACCGTCGCCGAGAACGTGATGATCGGTCACGAGGTGCGCGGCTGGCTCGGCATCGACTGGGGCCGGACCAGGGCGCGGGCGTCGGCCGCCCTCGCCGCGCTGGGGATCGAGGACATCGACCCGCGCGCCCCGCTGTCGGCGCTGTCGCCCGCGACCAAGCAGCTCGTGGCGGTGGCCCGGGCGATCGTCCTCGAGCCGCGCGTGCTCGTGCTCGACGAGCCGACGTCGAGCCTGGACGCGGACGAGGCGGCGCGCCTGCTCGGCGTCGTGCGCCGCCTGTGCGACCAGGGCGTCGCGGTGCTGTTCGTCTCGCACTTCCTCGAGCAGGTCTTCGAGGTGAGCGACCGGATGACGGTGCTGCGGGGCGGCCGCGTCGTCGCGGAGTTCCGGACGGCGGACGTCGAGCGCGCCGAGGTGATCTCCAAGATGCTCGGCGAGGACATCGACGCGCTCCAGGCGCTGCGCTCGCAGCGGCTCGCGCACCACTACGCGGGGACGGGCGAGGCGACGCTCCGGGCGTCGTCCCTCGGGCGCCACGGCGTCCTCGAGCCGACCGACCTCGAGCTGTCCCGGGGCGAGGTCGTCGGGTTCGCGGGGCTGCGCGGGTCGGGGCGCACCGAGCTCGCACGGCTGATCAGCGGGGCGGAGCGCGCCGACGGCGGCGAGCTGTGGCTCGACGGCGTCCGGGTGCAGCTCCGCAGCCCGGGGGCCGCCCTGCGGTACCGGGTCGCGATGTCGAGCGAGAACGTGCGCGACGACGGGATCGTCGCGGGCCTCACGGTGCGGGAGAACATCGTCCTGGCGCTGCAGGCGCTGCGGGGCTGGTCGCGGCCCCTGTCGCGGGGCGAGCAGGACGCCGTCGTCGACACGTACCTCGACGCGCTGCACCTGTCGGCCGACGACCTGGACCGGCCGGCCGGCGAGCTGTCCGGGGGCACCCAGCAGAAGGTGCTGCTCGCCCGGCTGCTGGCCACGCGGCCCCACGTCCTGATCCTCGACGAGCCGACCCGCGGCATCGACATCGCGGCCAAGCTCGAGATCCAGCGCCGGGTGGCACGCCTGGCGGGCGAGGGCGTCGCCGTCGTCTTCATCTCCTCCCAGCTGGAGGAGGTGGTGCGCCTCGCCGACCGCATCGTCGTGCTCAAGGACCGCGAGAAGATCGGCGAGCTGAGCAACGGCCCCGGGGTCACGGTCGACACCATCGTCGAGATGATCGCCGCGGAGCTGGACGAGCCCGACCCCGGCGACCCCTGATGTCGTGGG
>NZ_JBHXAW010000404.1:0-2626 GCF_042726645.1 Isoptericola sp. NPDC060257 | reverse complement strand
CCCCCGCCGGCCCTGGGAGCCCTTCCACCCCGCCGTCGGCCGCGATGCCGGTCGCGTGGGCGGCGGTGACGCCGTCCGAGGACGAGCGCGCGACGCCCGCCGAGCCCGCGGCGGTCGTCCCCGGCGACGAGCCCGCCCCGCAGACCCCCGTCGACGACCTCGCCGCCGGTCGCGCCTACCCGCGGCGCCGCGAGGTGCGCGCCGGCACCCACGACGCCCGCCGTCCCCCGGTGCGCAAGGCCCCGTCGACCGGCACCCGGAGCCGTTCGACGTCGCGCTCCGCGCCCGAGGCGAAGCCGGCGCGCCGCACGTCGACCTCGACGGGCCAGCGCTTCGGCCCGCTCGGACGCCTCTCCTGGCCGCTGATCGCGCTGCTCGGCCTCCTCGTCGTCCTGCTGCTCGCCACCCTCGTGCAGGCCATGGCGGCCGACGCCGAGGGCCAGGCGGCGGCCCTCCTGGTGGGACCGGCCCTCGCGGTCTCCCGCCCCTCCCGCACGGGCGCGCGTCCCTCCTCTGGGATGATGCTCCGAGACACGCCGCGCGCCCCGCGCGCGGCCATGACCGAGAAGGACTTCTGAGTGGTGGACAACACGCCCCGGGTACTCGCCGGCCGCTACGAGGTCGGTGAGCTCATCGGCCGCGGCGGCATGGCCGAGGTGCACATCGGGCACGACACGCGCCTGGGTCGCACCGTCGCGATCAAGGTGCTGCGGTCCGACCTCGCCCGCGACCCGTCCTTCCTGGCGCGGTTCCGTCGCGAGGCCCAGTCGGCCGCCGCGCTGAACCATCCCGCCATCGTCGCCGTCTACGACACCGGCGAGGACACGCACACGGACACGCAGGGCGCGTCCGTGCACGTCCCGTTCATCGTCATGGAGTACGTCGAGGGGCACACGGTCCGCGACATCCTGCAGGACGGCGCGGCGGTGCCGATCGAGGAGGCCGTCGAGATCACGGCGGGCATCCTCAGCGCGCTGGAGTACTCGCACCAGGCCGGCATCGTGCACCGCGACATCAAGCCCGCGAACGTGATGATCACGCCCACGGGCGCGGTCAAGGTGATGGACTTCGGCATCGCCCGCGCGATGGCGGACTCCGCCGCGACGATGACGCAGACGCACGCCGTCATCGGCACGGCCCAGTACCTGTCGCCCGAGCAGGCTCGCGGCGAGACCGTGGACGCCCGCAGCGACCTGTACTCCACGGGCTGCGTGCTGTTCGAGCTGCTCACCGGGCGCCCGCCGTTCATGGGCGACTCCCCGGTCGCGGTCGCGTACCAGCACGTCGGGCAGGCGCCGCAGCGCCCCAGCGAGCTCGCCTCGGACGTGCCCGAGGTGCTCGACCGCATCGTGCTCAAGGCCCTCACGAAGGACCGCGACGCCCGTTACTCGACGGCGGCGGAGTTCCGCGCGGACCTCGAGACGGCGCTGCGCGGCGGCGACGTCACCGCGCCGCTCCTCGGTGCGGCCGCGGCCGGCGCCGCGGCGACGCAGGTCATGGGCCAGCCCCAGGGCACCCAGGTGATGGACCCCGCGAGCACGTCGCAGTGGGGGACCACCGGGGTCCAGGGCGCGAACGGCGAGCCCGACGACGAGAAGAAGAGCCGCAAGGGCCTCATGTGGACGCTCATCGCGATCGGCGCCGTCGCGCTGGCCGCGATCATCACGTTCCTCGTCATGAACGGCGCCGAGGCCAAGACGACCGTGCCGAACCTCCCGGCCAACGTCACACCCGTCGAGGCAGAGCGGGCGATCACGGCAGCGGGGCTCGAGTACGAGCAGGCCACGGACACGGAGTCCACGGAGCCCGAGAATACGTTCCTCGACCAGAACCCGACCGGCGGCACCGAGGTGGACCGCGGCACCACCGTGACCGTGACGTTCTCCGCCGGCCCGGACACCGTCGCGGTGCCCGACCTCTCGGGCATGACGGAGGACGAGGCCTCCGACGAGCTCGAGAAGGCGAAGCTGACACTCGGCGACGTCTCGCAGCAGAACAGCAAGGGCGTCGAGAAGGACCATGTCATCAAGTCCGACCCGGCCGAGGGTCAGGCGGTCAGCGAAGGATCGGCCGTCGACATCGTCGTCTCCACCGGTCAGGTCGACCTGCCGAACCTGCTGGGCATGACGGAGGACAAGGCCAAGGGGACGATCACCGACCTCGGGCTCAACTCCGAGACCAGCACGGAGGAGAGCGACGAGAAGCCGGGCACGGTGATCCGCCAGAGCCCGCAGGCCGGCTCGGTGCCCCAGGGGAGCGGGGTCTCGATCGTCATCGCCAAGAAGAAGGCCCCGGAGATGACGACGGTGCCGAACGTCGTCGGGCAGTCCGCCGCCGAGGCCCAGACGGCCATCACGGGCGCCAACCTGAACCCGCAGATCACCTTCGAGCCCTCGGACGACGTGCCGAACGGCTTCGTGATCTCCCAGGACCCGGAGGGGGGCGAGGCCGAGGTCGGGTCGAACGTCACCGTCGTGGTCTCCAGCGGCCCCGAGGCGGGGGAGACGCCCACGGATGAGCCCTCCGACGACCCGACGGACGGCGAGACCGATGACGCCGCCGGTGACCCGCTCGGCATCCTGGGCGACTGAGAGACGCACGAAGGAGCCCGCCGGAACCGTGGTCC
>NZ_JBHXAW010000403.1:0-2682 GCF_042726645.1 Isoptericola sp. NPDC060257 | reverse complement strand
TCTACACGGAACTGGAACGCGCCTACGCCGCCCGCACCGGCGCCCCCGCCGAGGCGAACGCCCCGCTCGCCCTCCAGTACGCCGACTTCGCCACCTGGCAGCGCCGCCGCGTCAGCGGCGACCGGCTGGAGGACCTGACCCCCGGAGGACGGCACGGCGCGCGACTCGGCCGCCGGCACCGCCGAGGTGCCGCTCGCCGGCCGGCTGCTGCGCCGGTCGCGCCGCCGCCAGCGCGACGAGACCGCCGACGCGCCGTCCGACGCGCCGGCCACGCCCTCGGCCGACCCGGCGCCCGTGGCGGCCCCTGCGCCGTTCGGCAGCCTGCCCGTCCCCGCTCCGGCCGAGCCGACCGCGCACGAGCCCGTGCCGGCCGAGCCGACCACCGCCACCGGCGCCCTGCGCATGACGCGGCGGGAGCTGCGCGCCCAGGAGGAGGCCCGGCGGGCCGCGGAGCAGGGCGGGATGACCCGCATGCTGCGCGCCATCACCGGCTCGATCCCCGCGGTGCGCCCGGCGCAGCCCGACGGGGCGTCCGAGCAGGACGCCACCCGACCCGACCCCTCCACGCCCGCGGGCCGCGCCGCCGCCTGGCGCGCCACCTGGGGCTTCGGTGACACCTCCCGGACCGGGCAGCCCTCCGACCCCACGACCGACAACGACGGGGAGAACCGATGAACCGCCGTACCACCCGCGGCCTGGCCGTGGCGAGCGCCCTCGTCGTGTCGACGACGCTGCTCGCCGGCTGCGCCGACGAGCTGCCCCAGCCCCAGGCCGGCGAGGCGTTCAGCGGGCCCGTGCTGACCGAGGAGCAGGACACCCAGGTGTTCACCGCGGTCGCCGACACCGTGGCGAAGGCCGACAAGGCGCTCAAGAGCGACGCGCTCAAGCCGCGCGTGAACGGGCCCGCGTACGAGGTGCGCAAGAGCCAGCTCGCCGTCGCCAAGAAGCGGGACAACGCGGAGTTCGTGACGGACATCCCGAGCGAGTCCCAGCAGATGATCATCCCCACCACCGAGGGATGGCCGCGCACCAGCTTCTCCATCACGTCCAGCACCGAGGACCTCGAGACGCCGCGCCTCGTGGCGTTCGAGCAGGCGTCCGCGCGCTCGGACTACAAGATGTGGGCGTGGGTGCAGCTCATCCCTGGGCAGAGCATGCCGTACTTCGCCGACTCGGCCGTGGGATCGGACGCCGTGGCGGGGGACGACGACTCCCTCGCGGCGTCCCCCGTCGACGCCCTCGCGCAGTACGCGGACATCGTCACCCTCGGTGCCAAGAAGTCGTCCTTCGCGAAGGGCTTCGAGCTGCCGGACGGCGACCTGGTCTCGGCCGTCGCGGCCGACGCGGCGGCGTGGAAGGAGGTCGAGGGCTTCGAGGAGTCCGGGACCAAGTACACGCAGAAGTACAAGGCGCGCAAGGACGAGGTCCGTGCGGTCCGCACGGCCGACGGCGGGGCGCTCGTCATGGGCGTCCTCGACGGCAGGACCACGGTCGAGGCGGAGGAGGACGCGAAGGTGCCCGCCCTCTCCGAGACGCAGAAGGCGCTCCTCGGTGACGCCGAGCAGACCAACGTGCTGAACACCCGGTACACGGACATGGTCGCGCTGTACGTCCCGGCCAAGGGCTCCGACGAGAAGATCCGGCCGCTCGGCTACTCGCACGTGGCGACGGCGGCCTCGAACTGACGCTCCGCTCGTAGGATGGCGCCCATGACCAACCCCACGCCCGACCCGACCTTCAGCACGCGTGGCGCCGTCGACCTGTCGGCGCTGAACCGCCCGCAGTCGCCGCCCCCGGGGGAGCCCGGCGGCGCGCCGTCGGCGGGCGGCTACGTGCTGGACGTCACGGACGCGAACTTCCAGCAGGTGGTGCAGGACTCGACCACGTACCCCGTGGTCATGCTGCTGTGGATCCCCACCGACAAGGCCAACGCCGATCTCGGCGAGCTGCTGGGCCGGCTTGCGGAGGAGTACGCCGGCCGGTTCCTGCTCGGCCGCCTCGACGCGCAGGCCTACCCGCAGGTGGCGGCCGCCTTCCAGGTGCAGGGCGTGCCGACCGTGGTCGCGGTCCTGCAGGGCCAGCCCCTCCCGCTGTTCCAGGGGGCGGCGCCCGAGGAGCAGGTGCGCGGCGTCCTGGACCAGGTGCTGGCCGCGGCCGAGCAGAACGGCGTCACGGGACGCGCCCCCGCTCAGGGCGCGGAGGGCGAGGAGCCCGCGGAGGCCCTCGACCAGGAGCCGGTCGAGGAGCCGCTGCCGCCGCTGCACCAGGAGGCGTACGACGCGATCGAGCGCGACGACCTCGACACCGCCGTCGCCGCGTACGAGAAGGCGATCAAGCAGGACCCGAAGGACGCCCTCGCGGTGGCCGGCCTGGCGCAGGTCCGCCTGCTGCAGCGCACCCGCGGTGCCGACCTGCAGGCCGCCCGGACCGCGGCGGCCGACGCCCCGACGGACGTCGAGGCGCAGCTCGCCGTGGCCGACATGGACATGCTCGGCGGCAAGGTGGACGACGCCTTCGCCCGCCTGCTCGAGCTGCTCCCCGGCGCCGACGCGGACGCGAAGGAGAAGCTCCGCGTGCGGCTCGTCGAGTACTTCGAGATCGTCGGGCCCACCGACCCGCGCGTGATCAAGGCCCGCCAGCGCCTGGCGATCAGCCTGTACTGACCCCCAGGGGCATCGAGCG
>NZ_JBHXAW010000402.1:0-2698 GCF_042726645.1 Isoptericola sp. NPDC060257 | reverse complement strand
CCCCCTCCCGGGCGGCCGCACCGCACCTCCCCCGCTCGTCCCCCTCGCACGTCCCTGGACGAAGGAGTCTGCGATGACGTCCACCGCCACGCCGGCCACGGCCGGCACCCGCCTCCCGGCGCCGGACCCCGCTCCCGCGCCGCCACGACGCGGCGGGACCTCGCGGCTCCACCGCACCGAGAAGAGGTGGGCGCTGCTGTTCGTCGCGGCGCCCGTGCTCGGCTACCTGCTCTTCATCCTCTACCCCACCCTCTTCGCGCTGTACGCGTCGCTGACCCGGTGGAACGGGCTGGGGCCGATGCAGTTCATCGGGCTCGACAACTACGTCGCCCTGCTGGGCGACGAGCGGTTCCGCCAGACCTTGTTCAACACGTTCTTCTACATGATCGGCATCCCGATCGGGCTGGCGATCTCGCTCGCGCTCGCCGTGATGATGAACCGGAAGATCTTCGGTCGCGCCGCGTTCCGGGCCATCTACTACGTCCCCGTGATCTCGTCCATCGCCGCGATCGCGATCCTGTGGCAGTGGGCGTACAACGGCGACTTCGGCCTGGTGAACCAGTTCCTGGGGCTCTTCGGGATCGACGGCCCGAACTGGCTGGCCGACCCGGTCTGGGCCAAGCCCGCGATCATCATGATGGCGGTCTGGAAGGGGCTCGGGTACTCGATGCTGCTCTACCTGGCCGCGATCCAGTCCGTGCCCCGCTCCCTCTACGAGGCCGCCGAGCTCGACGGCGCCGGCGGGTGGCAGAAGTTCCGCTCCATCACGCTGCCGATGGTGCAGCCGGTGACGTTCTTCCTCATCGTCACGCAGGTCATCGGCGGCGCGATGATCTTCATCGAGATCCAGATCATGACGCCCACCGGCGGGCCGGAGTACTCCACGGCCTCCGTCGTCTACCACATCTGGCTCCAGGCGTTCCGGTACCAGCAGATGGGCTACGCCACCGCGATGTCGGTGGTGCTCGGGCTCCTCATCCTCGTCATCACGCTCATCCAGTTCCGGCTGAACCGGCGCAACGCCGGCTTCGTCGTCGACTGAGGCCAGGGAGACACCATGACCACCACGACGCCCGCTCCCACGACCGCCACCACGACCGGCGCCCCGACGGGCACGCGCCTCGGCCGCTCGGCACGCTCGCGCCTCACCGACACGATCGTGTGGGTCGTCCTCGCGGCGGGTGCGGTCTTCATGATCGCCCCGCTGGTGTGGATGCTCTCCACGTCCCTGAAGACGAAGCTCGAGGTCTTCGCCCTCCCCCCGGTGTGGATCCCGGAGGTCCCCCAGTGGGACACCTACGTCCGCATGTGGACGGACTCCTACGTTCTCGACGGCATCAAGAACAGCCTGGTCGTGTCGCTCAGCGTCACGGTGATCGGGACGTTCACCTGCTCGCTGGCGGCGTTCGCCCTCGCCAAGATGCGGATGCCGTTCAAGAACGCGATCTTCATCGGCCTGCTCACCGGCATCATGATCCCGTTCCCGACGATCATGATCCCGCAGTTCGTGATGTTCTCGAAGATCGGCTGGGTGGACACGCTGTGGCCCCTGATCGTGCCGGCGATCTTCGGCAACATCGTGATGATCTTCTTCCTGCGCCAGTACCTGTCGAGCGTGCCGGACTCCCTCGTCGAGGCGGCCAAGATCGACGGCGCCTCCTACTGGCAGATCTTCTGGCGCATGATCATGCCGATCATCCGGCCCGCCGTCGCCGCCCAGTTCATCCTGTGGTTCATGGCGGTCTGGAACGACTACCTGGCGCCGATCCTGTACCTGAACACCCCCGAGAAGCAGACGCTGCAGGTGGTCATCGCGAACATGAACGTCCAGTACGCGACCCAGCGCGACTACCCGCTGATCATGGCCGCGTCCGTCGTCGCCGTGCTGCCCATCCTCGTGGTCTTCCTGATCTTCCAGCGGCAGATCATCGAGTCCGTCGCCCTCACCGGCACGAAGGGCTGACGATGACGGACACCACGACCGACACCGCGACCGACACCGCGACCGACACCGCCCTCGACACGGCGACCTGGGGCGGCCGCCACGTGCACGACCCCACCGCGGTGCGGGACGACGACGGCGTCTACTGGCTCTTCTCCACGGACGCGCGCTCCGACGGCCCCGTGCGCGGGGGCGTGCAGGTGCGCCGCTCGACCGACCTCGTGACCTGGGACTTCCACGGCTGGGCGCTGCCGGGCGTGCCCGCGCCCGCGGCGGCGTGGTCGGGCGCCGAGGGCCTCTGGGCGCCCGAGGTCGTGCGGGTCGGTACTCCGGCGGGCACCACCTGGCGCATGTACTACTCGGCCTCGACGTTCGGCTCGCGCCGTTCGGCGATCGGCCTGGCGGAGGCGCCGCACCCGGCGGGCCCGTGGACCGACCAGGGTGTCGTCGTGTCGAGCGAGCACGCCGACCCGCCGGCCGGGCTCGGCCATCCCAACGCCATCGACGCCAACGTCGTGACCGAGCCGGACGGGACGCAGTGGCTCGTGTACGGGTCGTTCTTCGGCGGGATCCACGCGCTCCCCCTCGACGCCGCGACCGGGTTCGTGGCGGACGGGTTCGTGCCCGCGCCGGGCGAGCTGCACGCCGCGCCGGGCCGCCTCCTGGCGCACCGGGCGCGGGCGGCCGACGGCGCGGTCGAGGGGGCGTTCGTGCTCCCCCGGCCCGGCGGCGGCTGGGCGCTGCTCGTCTCCTACG
>NZ_JBHXAW010000401.1:0-2754 GCF_042726645.1 Isoptericola sp. NPDC060257 | reverse complement strand
GTCGTGAGATCGACCCTGGGCAGGTCGGTCTCACGACGGGCAGGTCGATCTCGCGGATGGTGTCACTCGGGGCCGACGACGCCGACGCGCGCGGCGCGGACGACCCGGTCGCCGATGCGGTAGCCGGGCTCGACCACCATCGCGACGGTGGTCGCCGTCGCCTCGGGGTCCACGTTGTGCATGAGCGCCTCGTGGACGTTCGGGTCGAACTCCTCCCCGACCGCGCCGAACCGCTCGATCCCGAACCTCGCCAGCGACGCGTCGAGCTTCTCCGCGATGGCCGCCATGGGCCCGCTCAGCTCGGCGTGCTGCTTGGCGCGCTCGATGTCGTCGAGCACCGGCAGCAGCGCGGCGAGCACGTCCTGCGTGCCCTGCGTCCGCGCCGCCTCCTGGTCGCGCAGCGACCGGTTGCGGTAGTTCGTGAACGACGCCCGCTCGCGCTGCAGCGCGTCGAGGTGCTCCGCCGCCTCCGCCTTGGCCTTGAGGACCTCGGCGCTCTCGGCGGCCTCGCCCTCGGGCTCGAAGTCGAGCGCCGCGAGCGGGTCGACGCCCTCGGGCTCGCCCTGGTCGCCGGCGGCGCCGGACTCCTCCCGGGCCTCCCCGGACGTGGGGTCGACCTTCCGCTTGTCCGTGAACTGGAACGGGGTCTCCCCCGAGCCCTCGGGCTCGGGGGTCCCCTGCGTGTTCTCGTCCGTCACTTCTTGTCGTCCTCGTCGTCGACGATCTCGGCGTCGACCACGTCCTCGTCGGAGGCGGACGTCGCGCCCGCGGCAGCGGCCGCGTCGTCCTCCGCCGCCGGGGTGTCGCCCGCGGCCTGCTCCTGCTCGGCCGTGGCGTAGAGCGCCTGGCCGATCTTCTGCGAGGACGCGCCGAGCTTCTCGTACGCGGTCTTCACGGCGTCGGCGTCCTCGCCCTCCAGGGCGGTCTTGACGCCGGCGATGTCGGCCTCGACCTCGGTCACGACCTCGGCGGGGAGCTTGTCGCGGTTGTCCGCGATCTGCTTCTCCATCGAGTACGCGAAGGCCTCGGCCTGGTTGCGGGTCTCCGCCTCCTCGCGACGCTTCTTGTCCTCGGCGGCGTGCTCCTCGGCGTCCTTCACCATGCGGTCGATGTCCTCCTTGGGGAGGGCCGACCCGCCGGTGATCTTCATCGACTGCTCGGTGCCCGTACCGCGGTCCTTGGCGGACACGTGCACGATGCCGTTGGCGTCGATGTCGAAGGTGACCTCGATCTGCGGGACGCCGCGCGGCGCCGGGGCGATGCCGGTGAGCTCGAACGTGCCCAGCGGCTTGTTGTCGCGGGTGAACTCGCGCTCGCCCTGGAAGACCTGGATCGCCACGGACGGCTGGTTGTCCTCCGCCGTGGAGAAGATCTCGCTGCGCTTGGTCGGGATGGCCGTGTTGCGCTCGATGAGCTTGGTCATCACGCCGCCCTTGGTCTCGATGCCGAGGGACAGCGGGGTGACGTCGATGAGCAGCACGTCCTTGCGCTCGCCGCCGATGACGCCGGCCTGCAGGGCCGCGCCCACGGCGACGACCTCGTCCGGGTTGACGCCCTTGTTGGGCTCGCGGCCGCCGGTGAGCTCCTTGACGACCTCGGTCACGGCCGGCATGCGGGTGGACCCACCCACGAGCACGACGTGGTCGATGTCGGAGACCGAGATGCCGGCGTCGCGGATGACCGCGTGGAACGGCGCCTTGGTGCGGTCGATGAGGTCCTGCGTCATCTGCTGGAACTGCGCCCGCGTGAGCTTCTCGTCCAGGTGGACGGGGCCGTTCTCGCTCATCGACAGGTACTGCATCGAGATGGTGGTGCTCGTCGCGGACGAGAGCTCCTTCTTGGCCTGCTCGGCCGCCTCGCGCAGACGCTGCAGGGCGATCTTGTCCTTGGACAGGTCGACGCCCGCGCTGTTCTTCACCTGCTTGATGAGGTGGTCCACGATGCGCTGGTCCCAGTCGTCGCCGCCGAGGCGGTTGTCGCCGGACGTGGCGCGCACCTGGATGGTGGAGAAGTCGTCCTCGTCCTTGCCGACCTCGAGGAGCGACACGTCGAACGTGCCGCCGCCCAGGTCGAAGACCAGGATGAGCTCGTCCTCCTTGCCCTTCTCCAGGCCGTAGGCGAGGGCCGCCGCGGTGGGCTCGTTGACGATGCGCGTCACGTTGAGGCCCGCGATCTGGCCGGCGTCCTTGGTCGCCTGGCGCTCGGCGTCGTTGAAGTACGCCGGGACGGTGATGACCGCGTCGGTGACGGGCTCGCCCAGGTACTCCTCGGCGTCGCGCTTGAGCTTGCCGAGCACCCGCGCGGAGATCTCCTGCGCGGTGTACTTCTTGTCGTCGATCTCGACCGACCAGTCGGTGCCCATGTGGCGCTTGACCGACGAGATGGTGCGGTCGACGTTGGTGACCGCCTGACGCTTGGCCACCTCACCGACGAGGACCTCGCCGGTCTTGGAGAACGCGACGACGGACGGCGTCGTGCGCGACCCCTCCGCGTTCGCGATGACGGTGGGCTCGCCGCCCTCCAGGACGGCGACCACCGAGTTGGTGGTACCCAGGTCGATACCGACTGCTCGAGCCATGTGTGCTGCCTCCATGCGTACGTCCGGGCGCCTGTGCACCCGAGGTTGAGTCAACTGCACTCAACGTAAATCTCGGCTTCCCCGCCTCGCAAACCGCGGGGGCCAAAGTTGAGTCTGTATGGCTCAACCTTGCTCGGGGCGCCGATATTCCCGCAGGCAGACCCCGCTGTTCGCCG
>NZ_JBHXAW010000400.1:0-2800 GCF_042726645.1 Isoptericola sp. NPDC060257 | reverse complement strand
GACCTGGGCGTCAGGGCGGTTGCGCCCGGCGGGGGCGGCCCGGAAGCCGGCCGCCGCCGACGCGGAGTCCCGCTCCCCGGGCTGAGCGGGGCCCGGTCGGGCAGCGCCGCGCCCCCGTGCACGGCTCGTCGTCGAGCCGTGCCCCGCACGAGACACAGGAGTCCTCGAACGTGACACAGGTCAACGAGCCCGCCCTCGTCCGGAAGGTCACGATGCGGCTGCTGCCGCTGCTGGTGGCCCTCTACACGGTGGCCTACATCGACCGCTCCGCCGTCGGTTTCGCGCAGCTCAGCATGGGCGCGGACGTCGGCATCGGTGACGCGGCGTTCGGCCTCGGCGCCGGGCTGTTCTTCATCGCGTACTTCCTGTTCGAGGTGCCGAGCAACGTGCTGATGCAGAAGTACGGGCCGCGGATGTGGTTCGTGCGCATCCTCGTCACCTGGGGCATCATCACCGCCGCGATGGCCCTCACGCAGGGGCCGATCAGCTTCTACGTGCTGCGGTTCCTCCTCGGCGTCGCGGAGGCCGGGTTCTACCCCGGCGTGATCTTCTACCTCACCACCTGGTTCCCGCACCGGCACCGCACGAAGGCGACGGGCACCTTCGTGATCTCGGCGCCGCTCGCCTTCATCATCATGTCGCCGCTGGCGGGCTGGCTCCTCGGGGTGTCGGGCCTCGGCATGTCCGGCTGGCAGTGGCTGTTCCTCGTCGTGGGCGTGGCCGCCGTGCTCATGGCGATCCCGACCTGGAAGTTCCTGCCGGAGGCGCCGCGCGTCGCGAAGTGGCTGACGAAGGACGAGGCCGACTGGATCGAGCACGAGCTCGAGAAGGACAAGGCGGAGCGCAAGCAGGAGGACGGGAAGAACCCGCTGCGCACGCTGATCGACAAGCGGGTGCTGGTCTTCGCTCTGCTGTTCTTCCCCTCGACCGTGGGCGTGTACGGGCTGTCGTTCTGGCTGCCCCAGGTGGTGAACCAGTTCTCCACCTCCACCCTGCAGACCGGGATCCTCACCGACGTCCCCTACCTGTTCGCGCTCGTGGGCGTGCTGGTGACGTCGCGCTGGGCGGCCCGGCACTTCCGGGACAACTGGGTGCCGCTCGCCTGCCTGTTCGTCGGGTCCGCGATCGGCATGGGCGCGAGCGCCGCCGTCGCGTCGCCGGTGCTGCAGCTCGCCGCCCTGTCCCTCGCGGCGTTCTGCGTGTACTCCATCGCGGGCGTCTTCTGGTCCCTGCCGAGCGGCGTGCTCGCCGGTGCCACGGCCGCGGTGGCGATCGCCGCGATCAACTCGTTCGGCAACCTCGGCGGCTTCATCGGGCCGTACGTCGTGGGCCTCTTCACCCAGGCGACCGGGACCACCGAGGCCGGCATGTACTTCCTCATGGTGGTGCTGCTGCTCGGCGCGGTCGGGACCTTCGTCGCGCGACGCGCCGTCGTGCGGATGCAGCGGGCGGGCGACGCCGTCGAGCCCGGCGCCGAGGTGCCGGGCACCGAGGGCCGGGGTGCCGCGCGGGTCTGACCCGCCGCCGGGAGCCGGCACTCCCGCAGGGCTACGCGCTCGGCGGGGGTGCCGGCTCGTCGCGTTCCGACAGGGACCGCGTGCGGACGCCCTCGATGTGCCGGCGCATGAGCTCCTGCGCCCGCTCGGGCACCCCCGACCGCATGGCGTCGAGGATCGCCCGGTGCTCCTCGACCGCCACGGCCTTGTCGGTGACGCCCTTGCCCGAGAACTGCCGGAAGCGCTGCGCGAGCCCGCCGAGGGCGGCGAAGGCGGCCTGCAGGTAGGAGTTGTCCGCCGCCTGGGCGACCAGGGCGTGGAAGCGCTCGTCGGCCTCCCAGTAGTCGCGGAACTCCTGGTAGGTGGGGCCGTTGGGCGAGCTCTCGAGCTCCGCGACGGCCTCCTCGAGCCCGGCCAGGAACTCCTCGTCGCCGCGCTCGCACGCGTAGTACGCGTTCGCCGGCTCGACGGCGAGCCGGGCGTCCATGAGGTCCGTCAGCTCCTTGGTGGTCGGCGCCGGGGTGACGAAGTAGCCGCGCAGGGCGACCCGCCGCACCATGCCGGTCGCCTCGAGCCGGGCGAGCGCCTCGCGCACGGGGGTCGGCGAGACGTCGAGGTCGCGGGCGATGCCGTCGATGTTGAGGCTGCTGCCCGCCGTCAGGGTGCCGTCCATGAGCCACGAGAGCAGCTCGTCGAACACGTGGTCGGCGAGCGCCCGCCGCGGGACGGGGCGCGCGGTCGAGCTGCTGGTCCTGGGCACGGGCCGATTCTATCGGTGCGGGCCTCGGGGGCCCTGGCGGCGCCGCATCCCGGGCGACCGCCTCGGCCGGGTCGCGGGGGGTCGACGGAAGACGTTTTCCGGCCGCCGATAGGCTGTGCACCGGCGAGCACGTCCGGAGTGCCCGCGTCGGGCGGGTACCGGCCGCCCCGGAGATGGAGGTGTGCTCGTGGCCCGAGCGAGGCTGCAGGACGTCGCCGACCGTGCGGGGGTCTCCCTCGCGACGGCGTCGCGGGTGCTCAACGGCTCGGCGCGGCAGCCCGGGGCCGAGCTGGTCGCGCGGGTCAAGGCCGCGGCCGCCGACCTGGGCTACGTCGTGAACGCGCAGGCGCAGGCCCTGGCGCGCGCCCGGTCGGGGCTGCTCGGGCTGGTCGTGCAGGACATCTCCGACCCCTACTTCTCCTCGATCGCCGCCGGCGCGCAGGCCGCGGCGCGGGCCAGCGGGCGGCTCGTGCTGCTCGCGTCGACCGGCCGCGACCCCGTGGCCGAGCGGGAGGCCGTGGCCGCGTTCGCCGCCCAGCGCGTG
>NZ_JBHXAW010000399.1:0-2801 GCF_042726645.1 Isoptericola sp. NPDC060257 | reverse complement strand
GGCTCCGCACGGGGCGGCGCGACGTCGTCCGGTCGGTCCTCCGGCGCCGGCGGCTCGGCTGCCCGCTCGTCGGCCGCGCGTTCCTCGACGTCGCGTACCTCGACGTCGCGTTCCTCGACGTCGCGCTCCTCGGGTGCGCGGGCGGCGTCGTCGCGCCAGACCGGGACGCGGGCGACGTCGTCCCGCTCGGGGGGAGCTCGCCGGGGCGACCGCCGCGTCGCCACCACGTCGCAGCTGGTCGCCCCGGGCGGGTCGCGCGCGGGCTCGCGCTCGGCGTCGTCCCGCCGGACGACGAGTCCCCGGCCGCGGAAGCCGGCGGCGCGTCGCGGTCGTCGGTCGCTGATCGTCTCGATGCTGGTCGTGGTGCTGCTGTGCGCGGTGGGCGTCGTCGGCGGCTACGGCCTGGGGCAGGCGGTCGACGGTGCGCGGAGCCTGCTCGCCGGGCCGGAGAGCCTCCCGGCCGACAAGGTCGCGGCCCCCGAGCCTCTGAAGCTGGGTGGTCCGGCCACCACGTGCCGTGCGGACGACGTCGAGCTGAGGCTCTCGTCGAGCGCGCCGACGGTGACGGCGGGGTCCCCGATGTCCTTCATGGTGCGGGTCACGAACGTGGGCCGGGTGCCGTGCCTGTTCGACGGCGACGCCGCCAGCCGCGCGGTGACGATCACCGACGACACGGGCAAGGAGAAGGTCTGGTCGTCCGCGGACTGCTCCGACGGGTCACGACCGCTGCTGCTCGGGCCCGAGGGCGTCGACGCCGGCGAGGTGCACTGGAAGTCCGTCCAGGGCTGTGCGAAGAAGGCGCCGGTCGTCGGGGCGGGCACCTACGAGGCGACCGCGTCGCTGGAGGACGTCCCGGGCGCCACCAGCGAGCCCCTGACGTTCACCGTCGCGGCCAAGGCCGAGGCGAAGACCACCCCGACCCCGGACGCGGGTGACGAGGGCGCGACGTCGGACGACGCCGCGAAGGGCACGACGGACGGCGGCGCGACCGACGACGCGACGCAGCAGGAGACGTCCACGGGGGACGCGAAGGACGACGACGAGGAGTCCGACGACGCCAAGGCCGACGACGCGAAGGGTGCCGAGGACCGCGCCGCCGACCGCAAGGCCACCGCGGACGAGAAGGCCACGACCGACTGACCGTCGGGGCCCGGGGCAGCCCGCGGACCGGCCGACCGGGCACCGGCGCCGTGGCGTAGCGTGCCGGCGTGCTCGAACCCGTCCTCCCCGTCGACGTCCCGGACCTGACCGACTTCCTGCGCGGCGCCGACCTCACGGTGGCGGGACTGGACGCGCCGGCCGTGCGCCTGTGGGCCCGGCGCGACGACGCGGGGATCGCGGCGAGCGCGGGCTACGAGCTCAGCGCGGACGGCCGGCACGCGCTGATCCGCAGCACCGCCGTGCGGCCCGACCTGCGCGGGCGGGGTGCGGGGTTCGCGGCGGCGACGTTCGCCGTCGACCGGGCGAGGGAGTCCGGGGCCGCCACGGCGTGGCTGTTCTCGCGGCGGTCGGGGCCGTTCTGGCAGCGGCTCGGTTTCACCCGCACGACGACGGACGCGCTCGCCGCGGCCCTGCCCGAGGCGCAGCAGGTGAGGCTGTTCCGCCGCACGGGTCAGCTCGACCGGGAGGTCGCGTGGAGCCTGGCGCTGCGCGGGTGAGGTCGACCGTGCGGGTCCGATGCCCCGGACTCGTCAGACGTAGCGCTCCAGGATGCTGGACTCGGCGAGGCGGGACAGGCCCTCGCGCACGGCGCGGGCACGCTGCTCGCCGACGCCGTCGACGGCCATGAGGTCGTCGACGCTCGCCGCGAGGAGCTTCTGCAGCCCGCCGAAGTGCCCGACCAGCCGCTCGATGATGGCGGCGGGCAGGCGCGGCACCTTGGACAGCAGGCGGTAGCCGTGGGGCGCGACGGCGGCGTCGAGCGCCACCCCGCCGCCGGGCAGCTCCAGGACGCGGCCGATGTGGCCGAGGTCGAGCAGCTGCGCGGAGTCGAGGGCGGCGAGATCGGCGTGCACGCTGGCGAGGGAGCGACCGCTGCGCTCGAGCTCCACGTAGTCCCGCACGACGAAGTCGCGGTCGGCGCCGATGCCGCCGATGAGCTCGTCGAGCTGCAGGGCGAGGAGGCGGCCGTCGGCGCCGAGCTCGACGACGTACCCGTCGATCTCCTCGGAGATCCGGCGCACCATCTCGAGGCGCTGGACGACGGAGCACACGTCGCGGACGGTGACGAGGTCCTCGATCTCCAGCGCGGAGAGCGTGCCGGACACCTCGTCGAGGCGGGAGCGGTACCGCTCGAGGGTGGCGAGGGCCTGGTTGGCACGGCCCAGGATGGTGTCCGGGTCCTCCAGCACGTGCCGGTGCGACCCGACGTAGATCGCGATGATCCGCATCGACTGGCTGACCGAGATCACGGGCAGCCCGGACTGCTTGGCCACGCGCTCCGCGGTGCGGTGGCGGGTGCCGGACTCGCTGGTCTCGATCGACGGGTCGGGCAGGAGCTGCACGGCGGCACGACGGATGCGGGTGGCGTCGTGGTCGAGGACGCACGCGCCGTCCATCTTCGACAGCTCGCGCAGCCGGGTGGCGGAGAACTGGACGTCGAGCTCGAAGCCGCCGGAGCACATCTGCTCGACCGTCTTGTCGAGACCGAGCACGATGAGCGCGCCGGTCCGCCCGCGCAGGATGCGTTCCAACCCGTCGCGCAGCTCGGTGCCGGGGGCGACCGCGGCGAGGGTCTCCCTGAGCAGGGCATCGGAGTGCACGGAGGAGGGAGCCTCTGTGGTATACTAAGAAGTGAGGGG
>NZ_JBHXAW010000398.1:0-2803 GCF_042726645.1 Isoptericola sp. NPDC060257 | reverse complement strand
GTCCTCGCCCTTCTCCACCTTGGCCGCCATCTTGGCGGCCTCCTCGGCGTCGAAGGCCTTCTCGGCCTGCTCGATGAGGGTGAGCACGTCACCCATGTCGAGGATGCGCGACGCCATGCGGTCGGGGTGGAAGACCTCGAAGTCGGTGAGCTTCTCACCGGTCGAGGCGAACATGATGGGGCGGCCCGTCACCGTCGCCACCGAGAGGGCGGCGCCACCGCGCGCGTCGCCGTCGAGCTTGGACAGGACGACGCCGGTGAAGTCGACGCCCTCCTCGAAGGCCTTCGCCGTGGCGACGGCGTCCTGGCCGATCATCGCGTCGATGACGAACAGGACCTCGTCGGGCTGCACGGCGTCGCGGATGTCCGACGCCTGCTGCATGAGCACCTGGTCGACGCCCAGGCGGCCCGCGGTGTCGACGATGACGACGTCGTGCTGCTTGACCTTCGCCTCGGCGACGCCGTCGCGGGCCACGCCCACGGGGTCGCCGATGACGACGTCCGTCTCCGCACCCTGGTTGCCCGGGTGCGGCGCGTAGACCGGGACGCCGGCCCGCTCGGCGACGACGGAGAGCTGGGTCACCGCGTTGGGGCGCTGCAGGTCGGCGGCGACGAGCAGCGGGGTGTGGCCCTGCTCCTTGAGCGCCAGCGCCAGCTTGCCGGCGAGGGTCGTCTTGCCGGCGCCCTGGAGGCCGGCGAGCATGATGACCGTCGGCGGCGTCTTGGAGAGCTGCAGCGGCCGGGTCTGCCCGCCGAGGATCGACACGAGCTCGTCGTTGACGATCTTCACGACCTGCTGCGCCGGGTTGAGCGCGCCGGACACCTCGGCCGACAGCGCACGCTCGCGCACCGCGGCGGTGAACTCGCGCACGACGGGCACGGCGACGTCGGCGTCGAGGAGCGCTCGACGGATCTCGCGCACGGTCGCGTCGATGTCCGCCTCGGAGAGCCGGCCCCGCCCGCGCAGGTTCTTGAACGTCGCGGTGAGCCGGTCCGACAGGGAGTTGAACACCAGGCAGGTCCTTAGGAGAGGTCGTCGTGGGGTGCGGCCACCTAGCCTACCGTCCGACGGCGAGCGCCCGACGGGCCCGCCCCATGAGGTCGTCCACGAGGCTCGCGCGCCACGCCGTCCACCCCGCCGGGCCCAGCGACGACGAGTCCGCCTCCGTGACCACGCGCACCACCTCGAGCAGGTCGCCGCGGTGCTCGAGCGCGTCGAGGAGCTCCGCCACCGTGGCCGGGTCCTCGAGGTCGGCCGTGGTGGCGA
The DNA here is from genome assembly GCF_042726645.1 of Isoptericola sp. NPDC060257. Classification (NCBI taxonomy): domain Bacteria; kingdom Bacillati; phylum Actinomycetota; class Actinomycetes; order Micrococcales; family Promicromonosporaceae; genus Isoptericola; species Isoptericola sp. NPDC060257. The sequence goes on along the minus strand of NZ_JBHXAW010000398.1, from coordinate 1,537 downwards.
GGCGCGCGAGGGTGAGGTGGTGGCGCACGACGAGGCCGACGTCGCGCGCCATGTCGTCGCCGAACCCCGTCCGGAGCACGATGCCGGGCGCGACGCGGGCGCCCTCCACGGAGTGGTCGGGCTCGACGGCGCCGCGGCGCTTGCCGATGTCGTGCAGAAGGGCGCCGAGCAGGAGCTGCTCCGTCGGCGCCGCCGCGACGCCCCCGTCCGCCGCGACCTGGCGGCGCACCCGGACGGCGCGCGCCGCCGTCTCCACCAGGTGCCGGTCCACGGTGTGCCGGTGGACCGCGGCCCGCTGGGGGCGGTTGCGCACGGCCGCCCACTCGGGGATCCAGGTCGTGACGACGCCGGCCAGGTCGAGCGCCTCCCAGACCGGCACCTGGGCCGGCCCCGCGCCGAGCAGCGTGAGCAGCGCGGAGCGCGCGGCGGGCGGCCACGGCGCGGGCGGCGGCGGGGACTCCGCGAGCGACTGCACGGTCACGGGCGAGAGCACGAGACCGGTGCGCGCCGCGGTGGACGCCGCCCGCAGCGGCAGCAGCGGGTCCTCGGCCGGCTGCGCCCCGACGGCCAGCACCAGCTCGCCGTCGTGCTCCACGAGGCCGTCGCCCACCGACCGCAGCCGCGGCGCGGACCGGCGCCCCCGGACCATGACGGGCCGGCGGACCGCGGGGCGCTGCAGCGCCTGCCGGGCGCGGCGCACGGTGGAGTCCAGCGCGTAGGAGATCTCCCGACCGGCCTCGGCGAGGCTGGCCAGCAGCTCGTCGGGGTCGTCGTACCCGCAGCGGGCGGCCACCTCGTCGAGGTCGGCGAGCAGCAGCTTGGTGGAGCGGCGCCGCGTCACGACGTGCACCGCGTCCCGCACGTCCAGCAGGTGCGCGTACGCCCGGTCCACGCGGCCGTGCGGGCGGTCGGTGAGCCACGTGGCCGCGAGCGCCGACAGCAGGACGGCGTCGCGGATGCCGCCCCGTGACTCCTTGAGGTCCGGCTCGATGAGGTACGCCAGCTCCCCTGCGCGCTCGGCCCGGTCGCGGGCGCTGTGCAGCAGCTCGGGCAGTCGGCGGCGCGACGCCGAGCGCCAGTCGGTGAGGATCGCGGAGGCCGCGCGGTGCACGACGACGGCGTCCCCCGCCACGGGCCGCACGTCCAGCCAGCCGACGGCGGCGGGCAGGTCGGTGGACGCGAGCCGACGGGTCTGGCTCAGCGAGCGCACGGCGTGGTCGACGTCGACGCCGGAGTCCCACAGCGGGTACCAGAGCGCGTCGGCGACGCGGGCGAGCTCGTCGGGCTTGTGGGTGCGGCCGTCGTGCACGAGCACGAGGTCGAGGTCCGACAGCGGGCCGAGCTCGCCGCGGCCGAGGCTGCCGACGGCGGCCAGCGCGAGGCCCGTCGGGTCCACGTCGGCCGTGGCGGCCTGGTACAGGGGGGTGAGCCGGTCGGTGACGAGCTGCTGCAGGGCCGTGCGCCGCGCGACCCCCGATCGGCCGGGGCCCGTCAGGCCGTCGGCGGCGGCGAGCAGGTCCGCGCGCAGGGGGCCCAC
>NZ_JBHXAW010000397.1:0-2812 GCF_042726645.1 Isoptericola sp. NPDC060257 | reverse complement strand
CCACGACGGCGGTGGCGAACTGCAGCGCGCCCAGCGCGCGCTGCATCCCCGCCGGGCCTGCGGTCGTGACGGCCGCGCGGGGTACGGCCAGCGGCCCGCCGGGCAGCGCGGCGCGCCGTGACAGCTCGCCGACGAGCGCCACGGCGAGCACGAGCCCGCTGAGCACGACGACCGCCGCGACGCCCGGCGCCCCGCCGGAGAGCACCCCGGCGAGGCTCGTGCCGAGCGGCACGCCGAACAGCGTGTGGCCGAGCAGGGCGTTGGCGCCGCCGGCGATCTCCGCGTGCACGAACACCGCGTAGACGGCCCCGACCACCGGGGCCTGCATCAGCATCGGCAGGCAGCCCGCCAGGGGCGTGGTGCCCTCGTCGGCGTAGAGCTGCATCGTGGCGCGCTGCAGCGCCTCGGGGTCCCTGCGGTGCCGGCGCTGCAGCTCGGCGATGCGGGGCGCGAGCCGCACCCGGGTGCGCTCGGCCCGCGCCTGCGAGACGCCGACGGGGATCAGTGCGGCGCGGACGGCGAGGGTCACGGCGACGACGGCGGCCGCCGCGGCGGCGACACCGAAGGCAGGTTCGAGCAGGTCGGTCAGGCTCATCAGGGCGTGGTACGCGCCGCCGAGCACGGCGGCGACAGGGGGCAGGGCGAAGAGATCCATGGGGTGTCCTCGGTCGAACGGTCGGGTGCGCGTTCGCCGAGCACCCCGCGGGCGCGCGGGGTCCGCCGCGCAGCGCGCGACGTCGTGCCGTCCGGGGCGCGGACGGTCAGGGCATGGCCCGAGGGGTGCTCAGCCGGCGAGGACGCCGGGAGCTCGCGGCCGCGGGCGGCCGGGCGCGTGGGGATCGCTCTGGGCGACGAGGGGCGGGAGCTCGTCGTCGCGTCGCAGGACCCGTTCGGTCGCGGGCAGCAGGCGCGGTCCGACCGCCGTCGCGCGCGCCACGAAGCTCAGTGCCATCGCAGCGAGACCGGCGGCGCCGACCAGGAGGAGCAGGGTCGTCAGTGTCGGCGTGCCGAGCAGGACGGCGAGCGACGACGACACGTCGCGCGCCAGCACGAGCAGGGCCTCACCCATGCCGTCCCCCTCCGTGCTCGTCGGGCCGTGTCGTCACGATATCCCGGACCGCTCAGGTCCGTCGGCGAGGCGGGCGAACGCGGCGAGCGGCCCGGCGAGCACGCCGCCCTCCACGGGCAGCGTCACCCCGGTGATCCACGTGGCGTCGTCGGACGCGAGGAACGCGACGGCGGCGGCGATGTCCTCCGGCTCTCCGACGCGGCCCAGCGGGTACATCGGGGCGAGGCGGTCGGGGCCGCCCTGGTCGTCCCAGACGCGGGTGCGGACGGTGCCGGGCGCGACGACGTTGACGCGCACGCCGTCCCGCCCGAGCCGGACGGCGAGGTTCTTGGCCAGCACGACCAGTCCGGCCTTCGCGGCGGAGTAGGCGTCGCCGCCGAACGCCGCGAGCCCGTTGACCGACCCGACCAGCACGACGGCGCCGCCCGGCCGGGCCAGGTGCGGCGCGGCGGCGCGGACCACGCGCGCGGGCCCCGCGAGGTTGAGGTCCACGGTGGCCGCCCAGTCGTCGTCGGTGCCGCCGTCGAGCTGGTCCGGGTGCGGCAGCGCCCCGCCCGCGACGTTGACCACCGCGTCGAGGCGGCCGTGCCGGGCGACGGCGGACTCCATCGCCGCCTCGACCGACGCCCGGTCGGTAAGGTCGCAGGGCACGACGAGCGCGCGCTCGCGCGCGACGGTCGCCAGGGCGGCCACCGTCTCTTCGGCCGCCGCCGTGTCGACGTCGGCCAGCACCACGGCCGCGCCCTCGGCGGAGAGCCGCCGGACGACGGCCGCACCGATGCCGTGGGCGGCCCCCGTCACGAACGCGACGCGCCCCTCGAAGCGGTTCATCGCTCCCTCCCGCCGTCCCGCATCAGGCGCCGACGTAGTCCGCGAGGTGCTCGCCGGTCACGGTGGAGCGGGCGGCCACGAGGTCGGTGGGCGTGCCCTCGAAGACGACCGTGCCGCCGTCGTGCCCGGCGCCCGGCCCGAGGTCGATGATCCAGTCGGCGTGCGCCATGACGGCCTGGTGGTGCTCGATGACGATCACCGTCTTGCCGGCGTCCACGAGCCGGTCCAGCAGGCCCAGCAGGTTCGCCACGTCGGCCAGGTGCAGACCGGTGGTGGGCTCGTCGAGGATGTACGTGCCGCCCTTCTCGCCCATGTGCATGGCGAGCTTGAGCCGCTGCCGCTCGCCGCCGGACAGGGTGTTGAGGGGCTGGCCGAGCTTCACGTAGCCGAGCCCGACGTCCTCCAGGTGGGCGAGGATCTTGTGCGCCGCCGGGATCTTCGCCTCGCCCTCGCGGAAGAAGGCGTGCGCCTGCGCGACCGACAGGTCGAAGATCTCGGCGATGTCCTTGCCCCCGAGCGTGTACTCCAGCACCGACGCCATGAACCGCCTGCCGCCGCAGTCCTCGCACGGCGTCTCGACCGTCTCCATGAAGCCGAGCTCCGTGTAGATGCGGCCGTTGCCCTTGCAGGTGGGGCACGCGCCCTCGGAGTTCGCGCTGAACAGGGCCGGCTTCACGCCGTTCGCCTTCGCGAACGCCTTGCGGATCGGCTCCAGCAGCCCGGTGTAGGTGGCCGGGTTGGAGCGGCGCGAGCCCTTGATCGCGCCCTGGTCGACGACGACGACGCCCTCGCGACCGGCGAGGTTGCCGTGGATGAGGGAGCTCTTGCCGGAGCCCGCGACGCCCGTGACGACGGTGAGGACGCCGGTCGGGACGTCGACGTCGACGTCGCGCAGGTTGTTCTGGGAGGCGC
>NZ_JBHXAW010000396.1:0-2888 GCF_042726645.1 Isoptericola sp. NPDC060257 | reverse complement strand
CGTCGAGCAGGGTCAGGTTGTGCTCGCGGGCGGCGGTGTATAAGAGACAGCCGCCGCGACGTCAGAACCCGAGGCGCTGCAGCTGCTTGGGGTCGCGCTGCCAGTCCTTGGCCACCTTGACGTGCAGGTCGAGGTACACGCGCGTGCCGAGCAGCTTCTCGATGCCCTTGCGGGCATTGGTGCCGACCTCGCGCAGCCGCGACCCGCCCTTGCCGATGACGATCGCCTTCTGGCTGTCGCGCTCCACGAACAGGTTGACGCGGACGTCCAGCAGCGGCGGCTTCCCCTTGTCCGGGTCTCCGCTGCCCTCACGCTCGAGGATCTCCTCGACGACGACGGCCAGCGAGTGCGGCAGCTCGTCGCGGACGCCCTCGAGCGCGGCCTCGCGCACCAGCTCGGCGACCATGACCTGCTCGGGCTCGTCGGTGAGCTCGCCGCCCGGGTAGAGCTCGGGCCCGGCGGGCAGGTGCGCCACGAGGACGTCGGTCAGCTCGTCCACCTGGTAGCCGTCGCGGGCGGACACGGGCACGATCGCCGACCAGTCCCGGTCGACCGACCGGGCGAGCTCGTCGACCGCCAGGAGGTGCTCGGCGAGACGCCCGCGGTCCACGAGGTCGGACTTCGTCACGACGGCGACGACGGGGACCGCCCGGCGGCCCTCCATCAGGGGGGCGAGCTGCGAGGCGATGTACCGGTCGCCGGGGCCGATCTTCTGGTCGGCCGGCAGGCAGAACGCGATGACGTCGACTTCGCCGAGCGTGTCCTGCACGAGCGCGTTGAGCCGCTCGCCGAGGAGCGTGCGCGGGCGGTGCAGGCCCGGCGTGTCGACGAGCACGAGCTGCGCGTCGTCGCGGTGCACGATGCCGCGGATCGTGTGCCGCGTGGTCTGGGGCCGCGCGGACATGATCGCGACCTTCTCCCCCACCAACGCGTTGGTGAGCGTCGACTTGCCGACGTTGGGCCGCCCCACGAGACAGGCGAAGCCCGACCGGTGGGTGTCCGGCTCCTCGTGCGGGGTGACGACGGAGGGATGGTGGCGCTCGGAGGTCATGCGTGTGCTTCCTTCTGGTCTGGCGGCGTGGCGTGCTCGCCACCCGCTGCTGGGTCGTCCTCGTCGTGCGAGGAGGAGGTCGTGCGGCGCACCCGGAGCGTGGCGAGCTGCTTGCGGCGGCCCTCGACGCGGTCGGCCACGAGGTGCAGCCCCCCGACGTCGGCCGTCGCGCCCGTCAGCGGCACCTTGCCGAGGGCCTTGGCGATCAGGCCGCCCGCGGTGTCCACGTCGTCGTCGTCGAGCCGCAGGTCGAACAGCTCGCCGAGCTCGTCGACGGGCATCCGCGCGGAGACGAGGAACGTGCCGTCGCCCAGGTCCTCCGGCTCGAGCTCCGGGGCGGTGTCGTGCTCGTCGGTCAGCTCGCCGACGAGCTCCTCGATGACGTCCTCGACGGTGACGAGCCCGGCGATGCCCCCGTACTCGTCGACCACGACGGCGATGTGCGAACGGGAGGCCTGCATCTCGCGGAGCAGCTCGTCCGCGGGCTTCGACTCCGGCACGAAGACGGCGTCGCGGGCGACCTCGACCACCGGCCGCTCCGCGGCCGCGCGCTCGTTCTCGAGCACGCGGGCGACGTCCTTGAGGTAGGCGACGCCCAGGAGGTCGTCCACCTCCTCCCCGACGACGGGCACGCGCGAGTACCCCGAGCGGAGGAAGAGGCGCATCGCCTTGCGCAGCGGCGTCGCCGCCGTGACCGTCACCATGTCGGTGCGCGGCACCATGACCTCCCGGGTCAGCGTGCCGCCCAGCTCGACGACCGAGCGGATGAGCTCGCGCTCGGCGTCCTCGATCGCCTCGTTGTCCCGGACCCGCTCGGCGACCTCGCGCAGCGCGTCCTCGCCGGGGTCGTGCTCGCCGTCGCGCTCGGGGACGCGCCCCGCGGCGCGCTCCGAGGTCCGGTCCGTGAGCCAGGCCGCGGCGCGGTGCACGGCGGACAGCGGGCCGGCGAGCGCGAGGAGCACGGGCAGCGGCCGGCGCAGGCCGAGCGCACGCGGGCTGAGCCGCACGAAGACGACGCCCGCCACCAGGCCCACCACGCCGGCCACGAGCAGCACCTGCCACCAGGTGTCGAACCAGTCGGCGATCATCAGCGTCGCCGCCGCGAGCGCGACGGTCTCGGCGACCACCCGCACCAGCGCGAACGCCGCGACCGCCGCGGGCGGGTCGACGACGAGGCCCTGCACCGCGCGCAGCCGGGTCAACCGTGTCCGGCGGGCCGTGGCCGTGAGGTCCTCCGCCGTCTCCGCCTCGATCACCGCGTCCGCGACCGACGTGCGCGTGATCCGCAGCACCGCGGCCTCGCCGGCGGACAGCATCCCCGCCAGGGCCAGGGCGACCAGCGCCACGAGCGCCAGCAGCAGCTCCGGTCCGTCCATCAGGCCACCGTCCGGTCCGTCGTCGCGCTCACCGGCCGGCGAGGAAGGTGAGCAGGAGGCGGCGCTGCAGCGCGAACATCTCCTTCTCCTCCTCCGGCTCGGCGTGGTCGTAGCCGAGCAGGTGCAGGATGCCGTGCGTGGTGAGCAGCAGCAGCTCCTCGGCCGTGGAGTGCCCCGCGACCTTCGCCTGCTGGGCCGCCACCTCCGGGCAGAGCACGACGTCGCCGAGCGTGCCCGGCGGCGTCTCCTCGCCCTCGCGTCCCGGCCGCAGCTCGTCCATGGGGAAGGAGAGCACGTCGGTGGGGCCCGGCTCGTCCATCCACTGCACGTGCAGCTCGGTCATCACGGTCGTGTCGACGAACATGATCGACAGCTCGCTGCGGGGGTGCACGTGCAGGGTATCCAGCACGAACCGTCCGAGCGCGGCGAACTCCGCCCGTCGGCCAGGACGAGGCGGTCAC
>NZ_JBHXAW010000395.1:0-2901 GCF_042726645.1 Isoptericola sp. NPDC060257 | reverse complement strand
GGATCGCGTGCCGGAGAGCAGTGCTGCGGAGGGTCGCGCTCAGCCGAGCGGCACGTCGACGCCGCCGCGCAGCACGCGCCGCACGCGCAGGTCGCCGTCCGTGACGACGACGTCTGCGCGCCGCCCCACCACGAGGCCGCCGACGTCGGTGAGGCCCAGCACGCGCGCCGGGACCCAGGACGCGGAGCGCACGGCGTCGACGAGCGGGACGCCCGCCGCGACGGTGTCGCGCACGACGTCGACCAGGTGCGCCGTGCCGCCCGCGATCGCGCCGCCGTCGGGGTCGCCCGGGTCGGTGAGGCGGGCGACCCCGTCGCGCACGGTCACCGCCATCGGTCCCAGCTCGTAGGTCCCGTCCGCCATGCCGGCCGCCGCCATCGCGTCCGTGACGAGCGCGACCCGGTCGGCCCCGACCGTCTCCACGACCGTCCGCACGGTCGCCGGCGCCAGGTGGACGCCGTCGGCGATCAGCTCCACGACGAGCTGGCCACGGGCGGCGGCCGCGAGGCACGCGGCGATCGGCCCCGGCGCCCGGTGGTGCAGGGGGCGCATGCCGTTGAACAGGTGGGTGGCCGTCATCTCGCGCTCGGGCGCCTCGCCGACCTCCGCGGCGGCCGCGAGGGCCGCGGCGACCTGCGCGACGAGCACCTCCGCCTGCTCCGTGGTGGCGTCGGTGTGCCCGAGGGACGGCACGACCCCGGCGGCCACCAGCGCGTCGGCCGCGCCGTCGGCCCCGACCACGCCGTCGACCTCGGGGGCCACGGTCATGGTGCGCAGGTGCCCGCGCGACGCCTCGACGAGGTCGCGCACGAGGCGGACGTCGCCCGGGACGAGGTCGTCAGGGCTCTGCGCGCCGCGCCGCTCGTGCGACAGGAACGGCCCCTCCGCGTGGATCCCCGCGATCTCACCCGCGTCGGCGAGGTCGGCGAGCAGGGCCGCCCGGGCCAGCAGGGTCTCGCGGTCGGCCGTGACGAGGGAGGCGAGCATCGTCGTGGTGCCGTGCCGGCGGTGCTCGAGCACCGCGACCAGCGCGTCGTCGGCGGTCGTCGCGTCGGGGAAGCCGACGCCGCCCCCGCCGTGGTTGTGCAGGTCCACGAGGCCGGGCAGCAGCACGGTGCCGGCCTCGGGGGCGGGGGCCGCGGCCACCGCCGCGGCGACCTCCGCGTCGGCGTGCTCGGCCGCCGCGGCCGGTCCCACCCAGCGCACGAGGCCGTCGGCGACGACGACCGCGCCGTCTCCGACGTCGTCCTGCGGGGTCACGACGCGGCCGCGCAGCGCGACCGGCGCGCCGGGCTCGGAGACAGGGGCCGTGGGGGTGGCAGCGCTCATGGGCCCATCCTGCCGCAGGGCCATTGGATTGCGAAACCTTCCTGACAAACCCCTGGGGGCCTCAGAAGAGGCGCGAGTCCACGTCGTCCACGCCGCGCATCGCGTCGTAGTCGAGCACCAGGCACTCGATCCCCCGGTCCGTCGCGAGCACGCGCGCCTGCGGCTTGATCTCCTGCGCGGCGAAGACGCCGCGCACCGGGGCGAGCAGCGGGTCGCGGTTGAGGAGCTCGAGGTAGCGGGTCAGCTGCTCGACGCCGTCGATGTCGCCGCGGCGCTTGAGCTCGATCGCCACGGTCGCGCCGGCGGCGTCGCGGGCCAGGATGTCGACCGGTCCGATCGCCGTCATGTACTCGCGGCGCACGAGGGAGTGGCCCGCGCCGAGGAGGTGGATCTGTGCGGCCAGCAGCTCCTGCAGGTGCGCCTCCACGCCGTCCTTCACGAGGCCCGGGTCGACGCCGAGGTCGTGGGCGGAGTCGTGCTCCACCTCGTGCAGCTCGATCTCGAGGCGGTCGTCGGACTTCTGGTGCTGCACCGTCCAGACCTGGGTGACGCCGCGCCCCCGCGCCTCGTCGTCGGGCTCGCCGACCGCCGTCGAGCACGGCGGGCTCATCCAGTTGAGCGGCTTGTACGAGCCGCCGTCGGAGTGCAGCAGCACGCTGCCGTCCGCCTTGACGACGAGGAGCCGCGTGGCCAGCGGCAGGTGGGCGGTGAGCCGGCCGGTGTATCGGGCCGAGCAGCGGGCGACGACGAGACGCACGGTCCCCCTCTTCGTTCGTGGCGGGTGCTGTGGCGGTGCTCTACAGGACCAGGTCGCGGCGCCCCGGGGGCGCGGACTCGAGCCACGACGCGAGCCCGGCGTACGCGCCGGAGGACATCAGCAGCTCGAAGTCGGTGCCGTCGTAGCGGCAGCGCACCAGCACCTGGTCCGGCTGGCCGGCCTGGTCGAGCGGGGCCCGTCCGGTGATCGAGAGCCCGTCGCGTCGCCAGACGCGCGCCGGGCGCGGCGCGAGCGACCATCCGCGCCACCAGTCGATACGGCCCACGGCGTAGTGGGCGATCCCCACCATCCACGCGGCCTGCGGGTCGTCCGCGGGCCGGGCATGGCAGGGGAAGGAGCCGACCCTCCGGGAGAGGGTCCGCAGGCGGGAGGCGCCGGCGGCGAGCACCAGTCCGAGCGCGACGACGAGAGCCACCGCGGTCCAGACTGCGTACGCCACCGGCACCTGCCTCAGCGCAGCGCCGGCTCGCGGCCGGACAGCTCCGAGACCTCGTCGACGACGATCGTCACGAGGTTGCCGTCGACGGAGACGAAGCCGCCGGTGACGTGCGCCTCGACCGCGGTCCCGTGGGCCGTCGACACCTTGACCGTGCCCGGGCGCAGCACCGCGAGGAGCGGGGCGTGGCCGGCGAGGATGCCGACCTGGCCGTCGACGGACGGGGCGCTCACCTCGCGCGCCGCGCCGGACCAGACCTTGCGGTCGGACGCGACGAGGTCCACGTTCAGCTCTGCCATCTCCATGTCCTCTTTCCGATCGTGCGGGGTTCGTCAGGCGGTCGCGTCGTCCCGCCGGG
>NZ_JBHXAW010000394.1:0-2903 GCF_042726645.1 Isoptericola sp. NPDC060257 | reverse complement strand
CCCGTGGTCCCGACGGGCTCGACCGGCGGTCCCGACAGGCTCAACGAGCAGCGGCAGAACGAGGAGTGCGAGTGACCACCACCGTCAGCCCGACCCCGCAGCGGGTGCCGGGCAGACCGCGCCGACGCCGGCGGACGACCGACCGCGGCTTCAACCGGGCCTTCCGCTGGATCGCCGTCGGCGCCGGCGTCCTGATCCTCGCGGTGCTCGCCGCCGTCGCGGTGTTCCTGCTGCAGCAGGCGTGGCCGGCACTGACCGCCGGGTCGGACGAGCTGGCGGCCTCGGTGCCGCGCTACCCCGAGGACACGTTGCTGCTCGAGTACGTCGGACCGCTCGTGTTCGGCACGCTGCTCGCGGCGGCGCTGGCCCTCGCGATCGCGACGCCGGTCGCGATGGGGATCGCCCTGTTCATCTCGCACTACGCGCCGCGGCGGCTGTCCCAGCTGCTCGGCTACCTGGTGGACCTGCTGGCGGCCGTCCCGTCCGTCATCTACGGCCTCTGGGGCATCTACGTGCTCGGCCCGGCCGCGCTGCCGGTGTGGGAGTGGCTCAGCTCCTGGTTCGGGTGGTTCCCGCTCTTCGCCGGGCCCGTCTCGCCTACGTCCCGCGTGCTCGCCACGGTCGCGGTGGTGCTCGCCGTGATGATCCTGCCGATCATCACCGCCGTCGCCCGCGAGGTCTTCCTGCAGACGCCGAAGCTTCACGAGGAGGCGGCGCTCGCGCTCGGCGCGACCCGCTGGGAGATGGTCCGCACCGCGGTGCTGCCCTTCGGCCGGTCCGGCGTCATCTCCGCGGCCATGCTCGGCCTGGGCCGGGCGCTCGGCGAGACGATGGCCGTGCTGATGATCCTGTCGCCCGGGTTCCTGTACTCGTTCAAGATCCTCGACAGCGCGCAGCAGCAGACCATCGCCGCGTACATCGCGCTCGACTTCCCGGAGGCGAGCGGGCTCGCGGTGAACACGCTGATCGCCACGGGCCTCGTGCTGTTCGTCATCACGCTGGCCGTCAACATGGCCGCGCGCGCGATCGTGGCGCGCCGCAAGGACTTCTCGGGGGCCAACTGATGAGCACGACCACCCTCTCGGACCCCGCCGGCCCCACCGACGCCAACGCCCGCACGCGCGCGGCGCTGACCGGCGCCGACGGCGCCCGGCGCCGCAAGGACCGCACGATGACGGTGCTGGTCTGGGCCGCGTTCGTCGTGGCCATGGCACCGCTCGTCTCCCTGGTCTGGACGGTGCTCAGCAACGGCGCCGGCCGCATCAGCATGGATTTCCTCACGCTGTCGATGCGCAACATCTTCGGCGGCGACCCGAGCGGCGGCATCTACCACGCCATCGCGGGCACGCTGATCATCACGGCCCTGGCCACGGTGATCTCGGTGCCGATCGGCCTGCTCACCGCGATCTACCTCGTGGAGTACGGCAAGGGCGCGCTGGCCCGCTCGGTGACCTTCTTCATCGACGTCATGACGGGCATCCCGTCGATCGTGGCGGGCCTGTTCGCGGTCTCGCTGTTCACCCTGATCCTGGGGCCGGGCGTGCGGATGGGCGTCATCGGCGCCGTCGCGCTCTCCGTGCTGATGATCCCCGTGGTCGTCCGCTCCTGCGAGGAGATGCTCAAGCTCGTCCCGAACGAGCTGCGCGAGGCGTCGTACGCGCTGGGTGTGCCCAAGTGGCTGACGATCGTCAAGGTCGTGCTCCGCACGTCCGTCGCGGGCCTGACGACGGGCATCCTGCTCGCCGTCGCCCGCGTCATCGGCGAGACGGCGCCCCTGCTCGTGACCGTCGGCGTCACCGACTCGATCAACTTCGACCCCTTCGAGGGCCGCATGATGACGCTCCCGGTGTTCGCCTACCGCCAGTACAGCCAGGGCCTGGCCACCTGCCCGGCCGGCGAGTCCGCCTCCTGCGTGGCGGACATCGCGATCCAGAACGCGTGGGGCGCGGCGCTCGTGCTCATCGTCCTGGTGCTCGCCCTCAACCTCGTCGGCCGGCTGGTGAACCGCTGGTTCTCCCCGAAGCTGCGCTGACCCGCAGCCGCCGCCCGCCGCAGCCCACCAGAAAGAGACGACACGATGGCACAGCGCATCGACGTGAAGGACCTCAACATCTACTACGGCGACTTCCTCGCCGTGCAGGACGTGTCGATGACGATCGACCCCAAGTCGGTGACGGCGTTCATCGGCCCGTCCGGGTGCGGGAAGTCGACCTTCCTGCGCACGCTCAACCGGATGCACGAGGTGATCCCGGGGGCCCGCGTGGAGGGCACCGTGGAGATGGAGGGCGTCGACCTGTACGGCGACGACATCGACCCGGTGGCCGTGCGCCGCAACGTGGGGATGGTCTTCCAGCGGCCCAACCCGTTCCCGACCATGTCGATCCGCGACAACGTGCTCGCCGGCGTGCGGCTGAACAACCGCCGCATCAGCAAGGCCGACGCGGAGGAGCTGGTCGAGGGCTCGCTGCGCGGCGCGAACCTGTGGAACGAGGTCAAGGACCGTCTCGACCGGCCGGGGTCCGGCCTGTCGGGCGGGCAGCAGCAGCGCCTGTGCATCGCGCGCGCCATCGCGGTGAAGCCGCAGGTGCTGCTCATGGACGAGCCGTGCTCGGCCCTCGACCCGATCTCGACCCTCGCGATCGAGGACCTCATCGGCGAGCTGAAGCAGGACTACACGATCGTCATCGTCACGCACAACATGCAGCAGGCGGCGCGCGTCAGCGACCGGACGGCGTTCTTCAACATCGCCGGCACGGGCAAGCCCGGTCGCCTCATCGAGATGAACGAGACGTCGACGATCTTCTCCACCCCGTCCGAGCAGGCCACCGAGGACTACGTCTCCGGCCGCTTCGGGTGACCGGGCGCTGACCCGGGACGGCCGAAGGGGCGGGCCGCAGCAGCTG
>NZ_JBHXAW010000393.1:0-2926 GCF_042726645.1 Isoptericola sp. NPDC060257 | reverse complement strand
GCCACCTCGTACGCCCCGGCGGACACGCCGCCTGTCGTCACGACGAGGGCGACGTCGCCCGCCGCGTCGGCGAGCACCCGGAGCAGCGCGTCGGGCCGGTCCGGCGCGACGCGGGTCGTGACCCGGGCGCCCGCCTGCCCGAGCGCCGCGGTGAGCGCGGCGCCGTTGGCGTCGTGCACCTGCGCCGGGCCGAGCGGTGCTCCCGCCGGGGCCAGCTCCGAGCCGGTGGAGACGAGCAGCACGAGCGGCGGGGCCGCGACCTCGACGGTCGTGACGCCCGCGGCGACGAGCGCCCCGAGCTGCGGGCCTCCGAGCGGCGTGCCCGCAGGGACCAGCACGTCGCCGGCCGCGACGTCGGAGCCAGCCGTCCGCACGAACGTGCCGCGCGTGACGGGAGCGGCGAACCGGACCTCCGCGGTCGTGGCGGGGTCCGGGAAGCGCGGCGGGTCGGCGTCCTCGATCTTGACGACGGCGTCGGCCCCGGCGGGCACGGGCGCCCCGGTCATCACGGGCGCCGCGGTGCCCGGGTCCAGCGCCGGCGGCCGGGTCCCGGCGGGGACGGGGGCGACGACGGGCAGCGCCACCGGGTCGCCGACGGACGCGCCGGCGAGGTCCGCGGAACGCACCGCGTACCCGTCCATCTGGGAGTTGTCGAAGCCGGGCAGCGCGACGGCGGCCACGGCGTCACGCGCCAGCACGCGCGGCGACAGCCCGGCCCCGGCGCCCACCTGCGTCAGCAGGGTCGCGACGTCGATCCGCGCGGACGCCCGCCCGCGCGCCGCCGCCAGGGCGGGCTCGACCGCCTCGGCCACCGCGGCCGCGTGGTCGGCCACCGACCGTCGCCGCGTCACGTCGTCATGCACGGGCGTCAGCCTATGTCCCGCGCCGCCCACGGTCCTCAGCAGGTCACGGAGGCCCGCCCCGTCGCGCTCGTCCGGGGCGCGGGGGTTCAGGTCCCCCTCCGGACACGGGCGCGGTCACCCTCGACGGTGCAGCAGACTCAGCTCCCTCGTCCTGCATGTGCGGGACTATGCTGCTGATCGTGCCGCACATGCGAGTTTCGGAAGCGTCCGTGTACCTCGGCGTCAGCGACGACACCGTGCGCCGGTGGATCGACCGCGGGCTGCTCGGGTCCACGACGGACGCGTCGGGCCGCAAGGTCGTCGACGGGTACGAGGTGGCGATGGTGGCGCGCGAGCACGCGACCGTCCCGGCCCTGCCCGGCGGGATGAGGAGCTCGGCGCGCAACCGCTTCGTCGGGCTCGTCACGGACATCCGGAGCGACCCGGTCATGTCGCAGGTGGAGCTGCAGTGCGGCCCGTTCCGCGTGGTGTCCCTCATGAGCAGCGAGGCCGTGCGCGACCTCGGTCTCGAGCGCGGCTCCGTGGCGGTGGCGGTCATCAAGTCGACGACGGTCGTGATCGAGGCAGAGGACAAGGGAGTCGCATGAGGAAGCACGTCGCCGCCGGGGCCGCGGCCTTGACGATCGGCGCCGCGGTGACGGCGCTGGCGGGCTGCGGCGCGCGGGCGTCGGGCGACGACGGCGGAACGACGACGCTCACCGTGTTCGCGGCGGCGTCGCTGAAAGGCTCGTTCGAGGACCTCGCCGAGCAGTTCGAGGCGGCGCACGACGGCGTGGACGTCCAGCTCAGCTTCGCGGGGTCGTCCGACCTGGTGGCGCAGATCCAGCAGGGCGCGCCCGCCGACGTCTTCGCCTCCGCGGACACCGCGAACATGGACAAGCTCGTCGGAGACGGCCTGGTGACCGACCCGCGGGACTTCGCCACCAACGCGCTGGAGATCGCCGTCCCGCCGGGCAACCCGGCCGGCGTCGAGTCCCTGCAGGACCTCGCCTCCCCGGACGTGAGGCTCGTGCTGTGCGCGCCCGAGGTGCCGTGCGGGGCCGCGTCCGCGAAGGTCGCGGACACCGCAGGCCTCGACCTGCGGCCCGTGAGCGAGGAGCAGAGCGTGACCGACGTCCTCGGCAAGGTGGTCGCGGGCGAGGCGGACGCCGGGCTGGTCTACGTCACGGACGTCGCCGCCGCGGGGGCCGACGTCGAGGGCGTCGAGCTCCCCGAGGCGTCCGAGGCCGTCAACACGTACCCGATCGCGCCCGTCGCCGACGCGAGGCAGGCGGAGCTGGCACAGGAGTTCGTCGACCTCGTCCTGTCGGACGACGGCCGGCAGACCCTCGCCGGGTTCGGCTTCGCGGCCCCGTAGGGGAACCGTGCGGAACTCGACAGGCTCGACCAGCGTGGGGACCGCCGTCGGCCTGCCGCGCTGGGCGTTCCTGCCCGCCACGGTGGGCGGGCTGTTCGTGCTGCTGCCGCTGGTCGCGATGGCGACGCGGGTCGACTGGTCGAGCTACTGGTCGCTGATCACCAGCGAGTCGGCGCGGGCGGCGCTGCTGCTGAGCCTGCAGACGTCGGCGGCCAGCACGGTGGCGTGCCTCGTGCTCGGCGTCCCGATGGCGCTGGTGCTGGCGCGGCGCCGCTTGCCCGGCATCGACCTGCTGCGCTCGCTGGTGATGGTGCCGCTGGTGCTGCCGCCCGTGGTGGGCGGCATCGCGCTGCTCTACACGTTCGGTCGGCGCGGCCTGCTCGGCGAGACGCTCGAGGTGGCGGGCGTGCAGGTCGCGTTCTCGACGACGGCGGTGGTGCTCGCGCAGACGTTCGTCGCGCTGCCGTTCCTCGTGACGAGCCTCGAGGGCGCCCTGCGCACGGCGGGCGCACGCTACGAGGTGGTCGCGGCGTCGCTCGGCGCGCGCCCGACGACGGTGCTCCGCCGCGTGACCCTCCCCCTCGTGTGGCCGGGCCTGCTGTCCGGGGCGGTGCTGTCGTTCGCCCGCGCTCTCGGGGAGTTCGGCGCCACGATCACGTTCGCCGGCAGCCTGCAGGGCGTCACCCGCACCCTGCCGCTGGAGATC
>NZ_JBHXAW010000392.1:0-2928 GCF_042726645.1 Isoptericola sp. NPDC060257 | reverse complement strand
TGGCCCTGTTTCGTCGCGAAACAGGGCCACGATTCCACCCACAACTGGTCGGGCCGGTCAGACGGCGGCGGCCTCGGGCTCGGTGACGAGGGGGTAGACGCCGTTCTCGTCGTGCACCTCGCGCCCGGTGACCGGCGGGTTGAACACGCACACGCACGTGATGTCGGTGCGCGGGCGCACCTTGTGCTTGTCGTGGTCGTTGAGCAGGTACAGCGAGCCGGGCTTCAGCTGGTGCACCTCGCCGGTGCCGAGGTCCTCGATCTCGCCCTCGCCGGACGTGATGAAGACGGCCTCGATGTGGTTGGCGTACCAGAAGAAGCTCTCGGTGCCGGCGTACAGGGTGGTCTCGTGCACGGAGAAGCCGACCCCCTCCTTCGCCAGGATGATCCGCTTCGAGCGCCAGTTCTCGCTCTTGACGTCGGCGTCGGTGTCGGTGATCTCGTCGAGCGTGCGCACGAGCATGGGTGGTACCTCCGGTGGTTCGGGTGCGGTGGGTCGGGTGCGGGTCAGGCCGTCGGCGCGGGCAGGACGGCGGCCACGGAGTCGCTGATGATGCGCAGGCCGCGCTGCAGCTCGTCGTAGGTGATCGTCAGCGGCGGCAGCAGCTTGACGACCTCGCCGTCGGGGCCCGAGGTCTCCATGAGCAGCCCGCGGGAGAACGCCTCGTCGCAGATGCGGCCCGCGGTCTCGCCGTCGGGCGTCTGCAGGCCGCGCGCGAGGCCGCGGCCCTTGGCGACCAGCACGTCGTCGCCGTAGCGGGCGACGAGGGAGTTGAAGTGCGCCTCGACGAGCGCGCCCTTGTCGATCGTGGCCGTCTCGAGCGTGTCGTCCGTCCAGTAGGTCCGGATCGCCTCGGACGCCGTCGCGAAGGCGGGGGCGAAGCCGCGGAAGGTGCCGTTGTGCTCGCCCGGCTCCCAGATGTCCAGCTCGGGGCGCACGAGGGTGAGCGCCATCGGCAGGCCGTAGCCGGAGATCGACTTCGACAGGCAGATGATGTCGGGCACGATGCCGGCCTCCTCGAACGAGAAGAACTTGCCGGTGCGGCCGCAGCCCATCTGGATGTCGTCCAGGATCAGCAGGATGTCGTGGCGCTTGCACAGGTCGGCCAGGCCGCGCAGCCACTCGGCGCGCGCGGCGTTGATGCCGCCCTCGCCCTGCACCGTCTCGACGATGACGGCGGCGGGCGCGTTGAGGCCCGAGCCGCTGTCCTCGAGCAGGCGCTCCAGGTACACGAAGTCGGGCACGTCGCCGTCGAAGTAGTCGTCGTACGGCATCGGGGTGGCGTGCACCAGGGGGACGCCGGCGCCGCCGCGCTTCATGGAGTTGCCCGTCACGGACAGCGCGCCCAGCGTCATGCCGTGGAAGGCGTTGGTGAAGTTGATGACCGACTCGCGGCCCGTCACCTTGCGCGCCAGCTTGAGGGCCGCCTCCACCGCGTTGGCGCCGCCCGGGCCGGGGAACACGACCTTGTGGTCCAGCCCGCGCGGCTCCAGGATCACCTCGTTGAACGTCTCCAGGAACTCGCGCCGCGCCGAGGTGAACATGTCCAGCGTGTGCACCATGCGGTCGTCGGCGAGGTAGTCCAGCAGCACCTGCTTGAGCAGCGGGTTGTTGTGCCCGTAGTTGAGCGTGCCGGCGCCGGCGAAGAAGTCGAGGTACTCGGTGCCGTCCTCCGCGTGCACCGTCGCGCCCGAGGCCCGGTCGAACACGACGGGCCAGGAGCGCGAGTAGCTGCGGACCTCGGACTCCAGGGCGGTGAAGCCCAGCGGGTCGTCGGCGGCGGACGCTTCGGTGGTGGGGACGGTCGGGGTTGTCACGAAGGACACTCCTTGAGGTGGTGCGCGCCGGTGCGGTGTCTTGTGGTGGAGAGGGCTGCGTCGTCACCTGCGCGCCGAACCGGCGCAGCCCGAGGTCCGGGGACCTGAGAGGTACGGACGTCAACGGGGAGGGCGGATGCCCTCGATCACCAGCAGCGGCTCGGCCTCGTGGCCGTCGGGGAAGTGCGCGGCCTCGTAGCCCGTCGTCTCGCGCAGGGTCGCGCCGCGCTCGGCGGCCCATCGCGCGAACACGCGCCGCGAGGGCGCGTTGTCCGTGGTCACGGTGGTGTGCAGCCGGGTGACGGCGGGGCCGTCGCCGTCCACCGTCGCGTCGACGACGGCGTCCAGCAGCCGCCCCGCGACGCGCCGGCCGCGGGCCCGCGGGTCGACGGCGACCTGCCACACGAACAGCGTGGCGGGGTCGGCCGGCAGCCGGTACGCGGAGACGAAGCCCACGGGCTCGCCCTCCGTGCCGGTGCGGTCGGTGCCGTCGGGGAGGAATGCCAGGCGGCAGGTCGCGGCGAAGTGGTCCGCGAGCAGCAGGTAGGCGTAGGAGGAGTTGAGGTCGAGCGAGCCCGAGTCGCGCGCCAGGCGCCACATCGCGGCGCCGTCCTGCGTTGTCGGCGGGCGCACCGTGAGACCCGGGAGGGGCTCCGCGGCGCGGGACGACGCCGTGTCGTCGGCCAGGCTGTCGGTCGAGCTGTCGTCGGTCGAATGGTTGGTCGTTGCGGTGTCCGTCGTGTCCATACCGCCATCGACCATAGACGCATCACGGGGGAAACTTCACCTTGGCCATGACCATTCCTCGACCGGTCGGGCATGGCGGCGGGGCCCCGATCGTTGGCAGCGCAACGAAAGGTCGTGTTGACCATCGACGGATCATCGACGGATCTATGGATCGCCATCCGTCTCGGATGATGAGACCGGTGGGGGTGAAGTCACCGGGCGGTGCCGGGGACGACGATGGGCGTGCCCGTCGGGACGGGCACGCCCATGGCATGCGTCGGTGCCGGGCAGGGCCCGGGGAGGTCAGCCCGCGAAGGGCGTGGCCTTGAGGATCTCGACGGGGATCTCGCGACCGTTCGGCGCGGTGTAGGCCACCTTCTCGCCG
>NZ_JBHXAW010000391.1:0-2941 GCF_042726645.1 Isoptericola sp. NPDC060257 | reverse complement strand
GGAAGGAAAAGGCAGGAGCCCCGTCTTCTCCGCCGCGGCGGAGGAGCGGGGCTCCTTGGGTACTGCTATCGGGACCGGATCAGTCGGCCACCACCTGCTGAGCGGATGCTCAGAGGGGGTTGACGTTCTCCGCCTGCGGGCCCTTCGGGCCCTGCGTGACGTCGAACTCCACGCGCTGCTCCTCGTCCAGGGACCGGTAGCCCTGGGACTGGATGGCGGAGAAGTGGACGAACACGTCGGCCGAGCCGTCCTCGGGGGCGATGAAGCCGTAGCCCTTCTCGCTGTTGAACCACTTCACGGTTCCGGTGGCCATGCTTACTCCTTCAAGAGGTGTCGACGACCTCGACCGTCGAGATCGCGCATCACGGTGAATCGTCGTCAACTCTTGAGACCAAGGTCCGCCGGGTGACCGCATCAGTCCTTCCGATGCGATCGCCGTGGCGCGGACGGAGACCGTCCGGATCGAGCGAGGCACTGCAACGGGCACAACGGTACGCGAGCGCGAGCACGCGCACCAGTGTTGCCGCACCGGCTGTCCACAGGGTGGTCACCCCGGTGGACGCGGCGTCGGCGGGGGCCGATAGAAAGGAGTCATGACCACTTCCCCCGTGCCCTCCCTCCCTCTGTCCGGCGACGTCGAGATCCCCCAGGTCGGCCTCGGCGTCTTCCAGGTGCCCGACGACGGCACCCAGGCCAACGTCGAGCAGGCGCTCGAGCTCGGCTACCGGCACGTCGACACCGCCGCCGGCTACTACAACGAGGCGGGCGTCGGCGCGGCGCTGCGCGCGTCGGGACTGCGCCGCGAGGACGTCTTCGTCACCACCAAGCTCCGTAACGGCGACCAGGGGTACGAGCAGGCGCTGCGTGCGTTCGACGACTCCCGCCGCGCGCTCGGCGTCGACCAGGTGGACCTCTACCTGATCCACTGGCCCGTCCCCGCCAAGGACCTGTACGTCGAGACGTGGCGCGCGTTCGAGAAGCTGCTCGCCGAGGGCGCCGTCCGCGCGATCGGGGTGTCCAACTTCCTGGTCGAGCACCTCGACCGGCTCGTCTCGGAGACCGACGTCGTCCCCGCCGTGAACCAGGTCGAGGTGCACCCGACGTTCCAGCAGTCCGCGGTGCAGCAGCGCTGCCACGAGCTCGGCGTCGCCGTCGAGGCGTACTCGCCGCTCGGCCGCGGCGCGGACCTGGACGCGCCGGCCGTCGTCGCCGCGGCGACGGAGCTCGGCGTCACGCCCGCGCAGGTCGTGCTGCGGTGGGCGGTGCAGCAGGGGCGGATCGTCATCCCCAAGTCGCTGTCGGCGGCGCGGCAGGCCACCAACCTGGACGTCTTCTCGTTCGAGCTGTCGGCCGACCAGGTTGCCTCGATCGACGCTCTGGAGGCCGGGGTCGAGGGGCGCACGGGGGCCGACCCGGCCACCGCGTCGTTCACGCAGTTCCGCGCCTGACGCGAGGCCCCACGAGGCCGAGTGTGACCCAGATAACAGGTTCGTCACGATCTGCAGGGAGTGACCCGCGCGACACGTCGGCGACATACAGTCTCGCTACGTTCAGCGGCACTGAATGCGGTGTTGAGCCGCGAATGTCCTACCTCCAAAAGGGGAGCAGCATGATCCGACGCACCACGGCCGCCAAGGGCATGGCCCTCGCGGCAGTCCTCAGCCTCGGCCTCGCAGCATGTGCCTCGTCCGACGGCGGGAGCGACGACAGCAGCGAGGGCGGCGGCGGCTCCGCCGAGCCGCTGAAGATCGGCACGATCCTGCCGGTCACGGGCACCCTCGCCTTCCTCGGGCCGCCGGAGATCGCCGGCGTCGGTCTCGCGATCGACGACATCAACGCCGCCGGCGGCGTCCTCGGCAACGACGTGAGCGTCGAGTGGGGCGACTCCGGCGACAGCACCGACCTCTCGGTGGCGACCAGCACCGCCACCGACCTCATCGGAAAGGGTGTCTCCGTCGTGATCGGCGCGGCCTCGTCGGCCGTGTCCCTCGGCGTGGTCGACCAGTTCGCGGAGGCGAGCGTCATGCAGATCTCGCCCGCGAACACGGCGGCGGACCTGTCGGGGTACGGCGAGTTCTTCGCCCGCACCGCCCCGCCGGACACCGTCCAGGGGCCGGCGCACGCCGACCTCATCATGGGCGACGGCCACTGCAAGGTCGGCTTCCTCGTGCAGAACGAGGCCTATGGCAACGGCCTGCGCGACTACATCCAGGAGGCGCTCGAGGCCGGTGGTTGCGAGGCGGTCTACGGCGGCAACGGCGAGGGCCACGAGTTCGCGCCGGGCGAGACCAACTTCGGCGCCCAGGTGACCGACCTGCTCGCGCAGAAGCCGGACGCCATCTCGATCGTCGCGTTCGAGGAGACCACCGCGATCGTCAACGAGCTCGTGTCGCAGGGCTGGGACTTCGACGGCACCACGTACTTCGTGGACGGCAACCTCTCCAACTACGGCGACGCCTTCGACAAGGGCACCCTCGCCGGAGTGCAGGGCACGCTGCCCGGCGCGCAGGCGGACGACGCCTTCCGTGAGCAGCTCACGACCTGGTACTCCGAGAACGAGGACGGCGAGCTCGAGGACTTCTCGTACTCCGCCGAGTCGTACGACGCGACTGTCCTCGCCGCGCTGGCCGCGGTGAAGGGCGGAGCGACGGACGGTGAGACCATCTCGAAGAACATCCGCGCGGTGTCCGGTGCCGACGGCGGCACCGAGGTGAAGACCTTCGAGGAGGGCGTCAAGGCGCTCGGGGTTGTTGGAGGCGGCGGTGGCGACCGGGTCCTTGGCCATGCCGTCGAAGCTGCCCGCGCCCTCCTTCGGCACGGAGGAACAGGCCGGACCGAACGGCTCGTTCGAGGTCTGGTCTGCCGGTGTCGAGGCAGGCCCCACCCACCAGGAGAAACCGCGGCCGGTGCCGGCCAGCGTCGCGACGGTCTCGGCGATGCG
>NZ_JBHXAW010000390.1:0-2942 GCF_042726645.1 Isoptericola sp. NPDC060257 | reverse complement strand
CCGCGAGGTAGTACTACCTCGCGGAGCTTCGTACTACCTCGCCGGCAGGGGGACTACCTCGCGGGCGGTCAGGCGTCGGTGCGGGCGTGCTCGTCGTCGAAGTTGCCGGTGACGAGGAACGTGATGCGGCGCGCGACGGAGACGCCGTGGTCGCCGAACCGCTCGTAGTAGCGGCCGAGCAGCGTGACGTCGACGGTCTCCTGCGTGGTGCCGGGCCACTCCGGGTCGAGCGTCGCGGCGAAGGTGTCCTGGTGCAGGGCGTCCAGGAGGTCGTCGTCCTGCTGCACCTCCGCGGCGAGGGCGACGTCGCGCGTGGCGAGCAGCGCCGTCGTGCGCTGCGCGACGTGCACCGCCGCGCCGTGCATCTTGACGAACGTCTCGCGGGCGGGCGCGGGCACGGCCTGGGCGGGGTACCGCCCGCGGGCGATCTCGGCGACGTGCCGGGCGAGGTCGCCCATCCGCTCGAGCGAGGCGCTGATGCGCAGCGCGGAGATGACGACCCGCAGGTCGGTGGCGACGGGCTGCTGCTGGGCCAGCAGGTGCACGCAGCGCTCGTCGAGCTCGCTCTCGAGCCGGTCGATCGCGTGGTCGGAGGCGATCACCTCCTGCGCGAGCTGGTGGTCGGCCTCCAGCAGGGCGTCGCCCGCGCGCCGGATGGCCGACTCGACGAGCCGGCTCATCTCGATGAGGTCGTCACCGACCTGGCGCAGCTCGGCCTCGAAGATCTCTCGCATCGCAGTCCTCTCGGGGTAATAGGTCTGCTGCCAGCCTGACACGGCCTGTGGACGGGCCGGGGGCGCCCAGGTGAACTCCGGGAGGGTCGGAGGTGAACAGTGGGCGACGGCTCGCTGAGCAGTTCCGCTCCGCGACGGATTCCCGGGACACCGCGACCTACGCTTGTCTCGTGGACGGAATCATCCAGGGCGTGACCGCGGTCGTCGCGGGCATCTTCGGGGTCGTGGTGGGCGTGATCGCGACCCTCGCCTTCCGCTTCTCCGAGCGTGTCCAGCGCCGGTCGCCCGAGGCAGCCCCCGCCGAGCTCGACGAGGGGCTCGTCCGCGTGCTGGCGGTGCTGCGGTCGGCCGCGGTGGTCCTGGACGAGGACGACGACGTCGTGCGGGCGTCCCCTCCGGCGTACGCGCTGGGCGTGGTGCGCAACGACGCCCTGCAGCACCCGGCGATCGTCGACCTGGTGCGCGAGGTGCGTCGGGACGGCGTGATCCGCGAGAAGGAGCTGGAGCTGCCGCGCGGCCCGATCGGGTCGGGCACGGTGCTGCTGCAGGTCCGGGTGGCGCCCGTCGGCCCGGACAAGCTGCTCGTGCTCGCCGAGGACCGCACCGAGGCCCGCCGCGTCGAGGCCATCCGCCGCGACTTCGTCGTCAACGTCTCGCACGAGCTCAAGACGCCGGTAGGGGCGCTCGCCCTGCTGGCGGAGACGGTGCAGGACGCCGCGGACGACCCGGTCGCGGTGCGGCGCTTCGCCGAGCGCATGCAGGCGGAGGCGCAGCGCCTGTCCGCCCTGGTGCACGAGATCATCGAGCTGTCCCGGCTGCAGGTGGCGGGCGCGCTGCAGGAGGTCACGACGATCCCGGTGCGCGACGTCGTCGCCGAGGCCGTGGACCGCGCCCGCACCACCGCGCAGGCGAAGAACATCACGATCACGGTCGGCGGCTCGGCCGACGTCCTCGTGTACGGCGACCACAACCTGCTCGTCACCGCGGTGCGCAACCTGCTCGACAACGCCGTCGCCTACTCGCCGGAGAACACCCGCGTGGGGCTGGGGGTGCGCGTGCGGCGCGGCCTGGTCGAGATCGACGTCGTCGACCAGGGCGTGGGCATCGCCCCCGACGAGCACGACCGGGTCTTCGAGCGCTTCTACCGCGTCGACCCGGCACGCTCGCGCGACACGGGCGGCACCGGCCTGGGCCTGAGCATCGTCAAGCACGTGGCGGCCGACCACGGCGGCGACGTGCAGATCTGGTCCGAGCCGGGCAAGGGCTCGACGTTCACCCTGCGCATCCCCGCGGCCGACGTGCCGCAGGAGCTCGCGCAGGGCGACCCGGAGCTCACCGCGGGTCACGCCGACCAGCACGACCATCAGCACACCCATCAGCACACCCATCAGCACACCCATCAGCACACCCATCAGCACAACCGAGGCACGACGGACGAGGAGGTAGGTGCGTGACGCGCATCCTGGTGGTCGAGGACGAGGAGTCCTACCGGGACCCCCTGACATATCAGCTCACCCGCGAGGGTTTCGAGGTCGTGGAGGCCTCGAACGGGGTCGACGCGCTGGCCGCCTACGACGACGGCGGCGCCGACCTGGTGCTGCTCGACCTCATGCTGCCCGGTCTGTCCGGCACGGAGGTGTGCCGGGAGCTGCGGCAGCGCGGCGACGTGCCCGTCATCATGCTCACGGCCAAGGACTCCGAGATCGACAAGGTCGTGGGCCTCGAGCTGGGCGCCGACGACTACGTCACCAAGCCGTACTCCTTCCGCGAGCTGCTGGCCCGCATGCGCGCGGTGATGCGCCGGCGCGGCCCTGCGGCCCCCGAGGCGGCCTCGAACGGGCACGACGACGACGGCGAGCCCGTGCTCGAGGTCGGCCCGGTGCGGATGGACGTGGAGCGGCACACCGTCACGGTGGGCGGCGGCGCGGTGTCGCTGCCGCTCAAGGAGTTCGACCTGCTGGAGCTGCTGCTGCGCAACGCCGGCCGGGTGCTCACCCGCGGGCAGCTCATCGACCGGGTCTGGGGTGCGGACTACGTGGGCGACACGAAGACGCTCGACGTTCACGTGAAGCGCATCCGCTCCAAGATCGAGGCCGACCCGGGGGCACCGCAGCTCCTGCTCACCGTCCGCGGCCTGGGCTACAAGCTGGCGGACGAGCCCGCCTGACCCTGCCGAGGTAGTACGAGATCCGCCGAGGTAGGACGGGC
>NZ_JBHXAW010000389.1:0-3008 GCF_042726645.1 Isoptericola sp. NPDC060257 | reverse complement strand
GGAGAGGGAGGAGGCGCGGGTGTCAGCCCGCGGCGCGCGGGGCCGCCGCCGTCGACCGGCGCACGACGAGCTCCGGCTCGAAGAGCAGCTCGTCGCGCGACACGGTGGCGCCCGCGATCATGCTGGCCAGGATGTCGACCGCCGCCCGGCCCATCGCGTCGATCGGCTGCCGGACGGTCGTGAGCGCCGGGTCGGTGGAGTTCATCAGCGCGGAGTCGTCGTAGCCGACCACCGACACGTCGCGCGGCACCTCGAGCCCCGCGCGCCGCACCGCACGGACCGCACCGAGCGCGAGCGGGTCCGACGCGCACAGGATCGCCGTCGCGCCGGCGTCGAGCAGGCGGCCCGTCGAGGCCTGCCCGCTCTCGAGGGAGTACTGGCTGTGCACCACGAGCTCGTCGGGGAGCTCGACACCGTGCCGCCGCGCGAAGCCGCGCGCCGCCGCGAGCTTGCGCTCCGACGGCACGTGGTCGCGCGGCCCCAGCAGCAGCCCGATGCGCGTGTGCCCCATGGACACCAGGTGCTCCAGCGCCTGGTGCGTGGCGATCAGGTCGTCGCACGAGACGTGCGGGAAGTCGAGGCTCTCGATCGACGCGTTGATGAGCACCACCGGCAGGTTCAGCGCCTGGAGCCGCTCGTAGTGCGCGTGGTCGGCGTCGCGCTCCGCGTAGAAGCCGCCCGCGAAGATGACCCCCGACACCTGCTGGCCCAGCAGCAGGTCGATGTACTCGGCCTCGGAGATGCCGCCCGCGGTGCGCGTGCACAGCACGGGCGTGTACCCCTGCTGCGCCAGCGCGCCGCCCACCACCTCCGCGAAGGCGGGGAAGATCGGGTTCGCCAGCTCCGGCAGCACCAGGCCCACCAGGCGCGGCCGGTCGCCGCGCAGCTTGGTGGGCCGCTCGTAGCCCAGCACGTCCAGCGCCGTGAGCACGGCGTCCCGGGTCGCCTGCGACACCCCGGGCTTGCCGTTGAGCACACGGCTGACCGTCGCCTCGCTGACCCCCACCTTCGCGGCCACGTCGGCCAGTCGTCTCGACATGCCTCGACTGTACACGCGATCACGCAAGCGGCTTGCGCTTCTTGCGTTCCTTGCGGAACGCGACGAACAGGTGGTGACGCACGCTCTGCGGGCTCAGAACGCGCGTCACCACCTGTTCGACGTGCACTACTTCCGGGGCGCCCGGACCGTGAGCCCCGCCGTCACCTCGCTCGGCGCATAGCGCGCGTCGCCCCCGTAGCGGAGGACGACGTCGTGCCGCCCCCGCTCGACCCCGGACGTCGGCAGGGTCACGGTGGCGCGCCCCCGCTCCAGGTCGGCCGTGACCGTCCGCCCGGCGAGCTCGACCGTCACCGTCCCGGTCGCCCGCGGCGCGGAGCCGCGGCCCCGGGCGGCGGTGACCGCCACGTCGACACGCGCGTCGGCGCCGGCGGCGACCGACGCGGGCTTCACCTGCGCCCGCACGGCGCTGGCCGTCTCCCCGGTCTCCCCCGCACGATCTGGGGCGAGCCGCAGGAACGTGATCGAGTGCGCCGGGAAGTCGTACGTGAACGACGTCCCCGCGCCCCCGAACGTCCGATCCACCGGGACCACGCGCTCGGGCCGGGTCTTGGTGTTGGTCGCCGACGGGTCGGCCGCCATCTCGGTGACGGACGCCGTCGCGGCCGGCTCGAAGCCGCCCGTCACCTCGACGTCGGTGCGCGCCACGGCGTCGCCGACGTTGACCACCTTGGCCACGAGCTCGCCGGTCTCCTCGTCGTGGGTCACGACCTGGAACAGCGACTTCGTCACCGGCTCGGTGTACGTGAGCTGCAGCTCGCCGTCGAGGTAGAGCTCGATGGTGCGCCCCTCGACGACGACCTTGATCCGGTAGTCACGGCCGTTCTCGAGCGGCGTGAAGGACTCCGCCGCCGCGACCTCGCCCTGGCGCGCGCCGTCGGCCCGCTCCAGCACGGACCGGGTGTTGCCCCAGCCGCCGACGTTCCACCAGTAGAAGTCGTCGCTCGCGCTCGCGCCGAACCCGACGAGGAAGCCCTCGGCGCCGCCCGTCCTCCGGGCCGTCACCTCCATCGTGTAGTCGTGCCAGTCCTCGTCGTAGGCCCCGGCGACCACGCTGCGCGCGTCCTCGACGCCCGCGTCGGACTGCACGTACGCGCCGTCGGTCACGGACCAGTCGCCGCGCTGCGCCTCCCACCGCGACGCGTCGTCGAAGCCGTCGGAGAACAGGACGTCGCCGGTCGCGTTGTCGGTGACCCGCACGTCGTCGTACTGCGCCTGCGTGAGCCAGGTCGACAGGAAGACGCCGCCGTCGACGTCCGGCGGGACGACGTCCGGCCCGTCGCCGAGCTCCGACGGGACCACCTGGTCGCCGGCGTTCGTCATGAACATCTTCTGGGTGTAGTAGTTCACCGAGCCCCACGACTCGTCGTTGTCGAACCACATCATGTCCGGCGACCACTGCACGTAGTCCTCGTTGGCGAACATCGGCGCGTACGAGGCCAGCTCGACGACGTCGGAGTTGCGCTCCAGCCCCGTCATGTAGGCCGCCTCCGCCAGCGCGTTGCCGAACGTGTTCCCCTTCGACGCGTACTCGCCGAGGAAGACGTGCGGGCCGCTGCGGTCGTAGGAGTCGTACCGCGCGTCGTTCGTGAGGAACCACGACGGGTCGTTGTAGTAGTGCTCGTCGACCATCGCCACGCCCTGCTCGCGGTTGAAGTCCCAGAGCTCGTCGAAGCGGGTGCCGGCGTCGTCGGGCCCGGAGTTGGAGATCACCGTGATGTCGGGGTACTCCGCCTCGATGGCGTCGCGGAACGCCGGGAAGTTCTCCTGGAACTTCGGGGTGTTCTCCTCGTTGCCCAGGCCGATGTACGGCAGGTCGAACGGCTCCGGGTGCCCCAGCTCGGCGCGCTTCGCGCCCCACTCGGTGTCGGTGGAACCCGTGGCGAACTCGATGAGGTCGAGGGTGTCCTGGATCCAGCGCGGGCGCCGGTCGTCGGTCATCTCCGGGATG
>NZ_JBHXAW010000388.1:0-3016 GCF_042726645.1 Isoptericola sp. NPDC060257 | reverse complement strand
GGTTGGGGGGGGGCTTTTTTTTTCATCCCCCCCCCCCCTCCGCCGCGGGCCCCGGCGGCGGCCGGGCCCCCCCCCCCCCCCCCGGGCGGGCGTCTGAGCGGCCGTCACTCGTCGGCGGGCAGCCCCAGCCACGCGTGCCAGCCGGTGTGCAGCACGAGCCACGCCATGAGGCCGTAGCCCGCCTGCCCGGGGTAGGTCGAGCCGTTCGTCGCGAGGTCGGCCAGCCACTGCTCGTGCTGCGCCAGCGGCGTGTACGTGTCGACGTACGGCACGCGGCGCCGGTTGGCGACGTCCGAGAACGCGGCCGAGAGCTCCGCGATGCGGCCGCCGTCCTCCGGCCGTCCCGGCGGAGGCCCGACGACGAACGCCGGGATCCGGCTCGTCTCGGCCACGTCGAGGATGTTCGCGAGGTTGAGGCGGGACCGCGCCACCGAGAGCGACGAGTCGACGTCGTGCCGGCCGAGGGCCACCACGAGACGGTTCTCGCACGTGTCCTCCGGGCCGAAGCGCGACTCCGTCTCCGCCTGCCAGCGGGCGCCGAGCGCCGAGCTGGTCTCGCCGGGCACGGCGAGCGTGAACGCCATCGCCGGCCGCCCGAACCGGGTCCGGGCCATCACGCGCCCCGTCCATCCCAGGGCGCGGGCGTCCCCGACGCCCACGCTGAGCTCGTCGCCCACGACGCAGATGCGCACCTCGGTCTGGGTCACTGAGCCTTCACCGTCCAAGTCCTGTCTCGCAGTTGCGCGGCCATTGTCGCCGCACGCCCGTCCGCGACGCAGGATCCCACGCCGCGCGGCTCCCTGAGTTGTCAGGGCCACAGTGGTGCACACCCCGCTGCGGCCCTGACAGCCCCGAGGCGCCGGGAGCTGTCAGGGCCACAGCGGGGTATGCAGCGCGCTGGGTCTGACAGGTCAGAGCAGGGTGGCGCCCCAGCGCACGACGTGCTCGTCGCCAGGGGCGAGGCGGACGAGGCGCTCGCCGGTGTTGAACGCGTCGGCCACGCAGCTCATCGGCTCGGCGGCGAGGCCGAACCGCTCGTAGCCGTCGATGTGGTCGGCCGAGCAGACCTGCCAGCAGTCCATGGAGCCGTCCATCCAGATGGCGGCGGTGCTGCCGTCGGGGCGGCCGAGCCGGGCCCAGGACAGCCCGGCGTCGTCGCGGGTGGCGCCCGTCCACGCGTCGTCGAGGTCCAGGCCGGCGAGCGACCGCGTGGTGCGCAGGTCGTACGGGCCGGCGACGGGCTCGGCGCCGGTCGGCAGCAGGCGGTCGTCGACGGTGACGTGCGTCGTGGCGTCCAGGCTGACGGTGCACTCGTCGAGCGCGACGCCGCCGGTGGACAGCCACGGGTGGAAGCCGACGCCGTACGGTGCGGTCCCGGTGCCGACGTTGCGGGCGCTGACCACGACCTCCAGGCCGGCGTCGGACACCGTGTACCGGGTGCGGAGCACGAGCTGGAACGGCCAGCCCTTCTGCGCGGGGAGGGCGAGCTCGAGCGTCACCGCGTCGTCCGCCACCTCGACGGGCGTCCAGCGGTACCAGCACACGAGGCCGTGCAGCGCCGTCCCGCGGTCGGGCTCGCTCACGGCCACCTGGTGCCGGACGCCGTCGGTCGTGTAGGCGCCGTCGCGCAGTCGGTTCGGCCACGGGGCGAGGACGGCGGCGTTGAAGACGGGGGCCGCCTCGTCCTCGGCGAACGGCACGAACACGTCGCGGCCGGCGACGGTGTACTCGCGCACCATCGCCCCGACCTCGGTGACGGTGGCCCGGTGCTCGCCGGAGGAGATGCGGAACTGCCGGCCCGACGGGGCGGGGACGGCGGGAGAGTCAGCGGTGTTCACGCTCACACCGTAGTCGGCACGCCGGATCGGTGCGGGCGACGTAGCGTTAGGGGAGCCAGATATCTGACGAGACGTCCCCTCGCGCGCGAGGGGTCCGCGCCACGGGTCCGGGGGGCCCGGGTGCCACCGAACGGGGGAACGATGGAGAAACAGGTGCTCGGCCGCACCGGTCGGCTGGTGTCGGTCGTCGGCCTGGGAACCTGGCAGCTGGGCGCGGACTGGGGGACGGTCGACGACGACCAGGCCCGGTCCGTGCTGGATGCCGCGTTCGAGTCCGGCGTGACGTTCTTCGACACCGCGGACGTCTACGGGGACGGCCGCAGCGAGCAGGCCCTGGGAGCGTTCCTCGCCGACCACCGTGACGACGCCATCACCGTGGCGACGAAGATGGGCCGTCGGATGGACCAGGTGCCGGAGAACTACGTCCTGTCGAACTTCCGCGAGTGGACCGACCGGTCGCGCCGGAACCTCGGCGTCGAGACGCTCGATCTCGTGCAGCTGCACTGCCCGCCGACCTCCGTCTACTCCGACGACGAGGTGTACGACGCGCTGGACACGCTCGTGGCCGACGGCGTCACCGCCGCCTACGGCGTCTCCGTGGAGACGGTCGACGAGGCCCTCACCGCCATCGCGCGCCCCGGCGTCGCCACCGTGCAGATCATCCTCAACGCGTTCCGGCTCAAGCCCCTGGAGCAGGTGCTGCCCGCGGCCTCCGCGGCCGGCGTCGGCATCATCGCGCGGGTGCCGCTGGCCTCGGGGCTCCTGTC
Source organism: Isoptericola sp. NPDC060257 (assembly GCF_042726645.1). Lineage (NCBI taxonomy): Bacteria > Bacillati > Actinomycetota > Actinomycetes > Micrococcales > Promicromonosporaceae > Isoptericola > Isoptericola sp. NPDC060257. The sequence goes on along the minus strand of NZ_JBHXAW010000388.1, from coordinate 411 downwards.
GGGCCGGTACACCCACGAGACCACGTTCTCGGAGGACGACCACCGCACGTTCAACCGCGAGGGCAAGGCCTTCGACGTCGGCGAGACCTTCTCCGGCGTGCCGTTCGACGTCGGCGTCGACGCGGCCGCCCGCTTCACGGAGCTCGCGGGCTCGGCCCTGAACCAGGACCTCACGCCCGCGCAGGCGGCCATCGCCTGGGTCTGGCAGCAGCCGGGGGTCTCCACGGTCATCCCGGGGGCGCGCAGCCCCGAGCAGGCGCGGCTCAACGCCGCCGCCGGCGACACGGGCGTCCTCGGGCCGCTGTTCACGTCCGGCGTGCGGGAGATCTACGACGAGGCGATCAAGGAGCACGTGCACGACAGGTGGTGACGCCGAGGTAGTACGGATCTCGCCGAGGGAGTACGAGGGCT
>NZ_JBHXAW010000387.1:0-3022 GCF_042726645.1 Isoptericola sp. NPDC060257 | reverse complement strand
CGGGTGGGCGAGGCGACCTCGTGGTGTGGTCGTCCGGCAGCACACGAGGCTGGCCCCCCGCCCCGTGAGCGGGGCGGGGCGGACCGTCGGGCGTACCCTGGAGCCGATGTCCGCCACGCCCCTGCCGGCGCCGCGCCCCCTCCCGGGCGCGACCACCGGCACCAGCCCCGATCCCGCGACCGAGCCCCTCGCGCTCCTGGTCCGCACCTCCCGGATCGACGACCTTCCCGGCGGTCTCACCGCCCTCGTCGACCTCCTGCCGGACACGCGCCCGCTCAGCTGGGTGCGGCGCGGTGACGGCATCGTCGGCTGGGGCGAGGCCCTCCGCTTCGACACCTTCGGACCCGGCCGGTTCGCCGACGCCGAGGCCGCCTGGCAGACCACCCTCCAGCGGGCCGTGGTGCGCGACGACGTGCGCCTGCCCGGCACGGGGCCCGTCGCGTTCGGCACGTTCGCCTTCGACGACGCGGGTCAGCTCGACGACCAGGACGGCGACGACGCCGGCCACCTGCGGCCGGACGGGTCGCTCGTCGTCCCGCGCGTCGTCGTCGGCCGCCGGGCCGGCGTCACCTGGATGACCACCATCACCCCCGGCGCGAGCCTCGACGCCGCCCCCGGCACCGCGGCGCTGCGCCGCGAGCCGCGCACGGAGGTCGTCGCCCCCGGTCGCGTCCGCTTCGCCGACGGCGCCGTCGGCGCCACCGACTGGCCCGCCGTCGTGCGCGAGGGCGTGGCCCGCATCCGGTCGGGCGCCCTCGAGAAGGTGGTGCTGGCGCGCGACGTGCTCGCCACCACCGAGCACCCCCTCGACCCGCGTTGGCTGCTGCGCCGCCTCGCCGACCGCTACGAGGCCTGCTGGACGTTCTCCGTCTCCGGCATGGTCGGCGCCACCCCCGAGCTGCTGGTGCGCAGCGAGAAGGGGCTCGTCACGTCCCGCGTGCTCGCGGGCACGATCCGCCGCGAGGCCGGGATGTCCGACGACGACGCCCTGCTGCACGCGGCGCAGCTCGCCCGGTCCTCCAAGGACCTCGAGGAGCACGAGTACGCCGTGCGGTCCGTGGCGGCCGCGCTCTCGCCGTTCTGCTCGTCGATGAACGTCCCCGACGCCCCGTTCGTCCTGCACCTGCCGAACGTCATGCACCTCGCGTCCGACGTCACCGGCGTCCTCGACCGGGGCCACGACGCCGCCGGGCGGGCGCCGTCGTCGCTCACGCTGGCCGCTGCGCTGCACCCGTCGGCCGCCGTCTGCGGCACGCCGACGAACGTCGCCCGCGACCTCATCCGCGAGATCGAGGGGATGGACCGGTCCCGCTACGCCGGTCCGGTCGGGTGGGTCGGGGCCGACGGCGACGGCGAGTGGGGCATCGCGCTGCGGTCCGCCGAGCTCTCGGCCGCGGACCCGAGGCACGTCCGGCTGTTCGCCGGCTGCGGCATCGTCGCCGCCTCCGACCCGGAGGCCGAGCTCGCCGAGTCCGAGGCGAAGCTCGTGCCCATGCGCTGGGCGCTCGGCGCCGACTCCTGAGCCCTCCCCTCGAGACGCGTCGTGTCAGTCCTCCCAGACCTGCTCGCGGAAGCCGGACCAGACCTGCTTGTCGGAGGTGGCCCCCATGAGGCCGATCCGCGCGTCCGTCAGACCGAGCAGCATCTCGACCGGCGACGCTCCCGCCGCGATCTTCTCCCCCAGCTCGGCCCAGTCGTCGCCGTCGGGCAGGTCCGCGTGGATGGACGAGATGTACATCTGCGCGTCGCCCTCCATCGACACGTAGTCCGCGTCGGTGACGGTGCCGCCGACCTTGCCGTTGTTGTCGGCGTAGGTCTTGAGCCAGAACCCGGGCACCTTGACGTAGTCGACGCTGATCCGCAGCGCGTCACGGCGGGGACCGCCGTTCGTCACCGGCACGTTGACCACGTCGATGCCGTTGATGCCGGTGAGCGGGAGCTGCAGGTCCCGCGTCTCCAGCTCGCCGTCGACGGAGAACACGTTGGCGTCCTCGCGCTTGCCGCAGTCCCCCGGCAGCGAGACGTTGATGTCGTACTCGCCGCCGAACGTGATCCGCGCGCAGGGGCCGAGCTCGAGCTCGAACTCCTTCTCGACGTCGGCCTGCGCCTGCTTCTCGGCCGGGGCGGCCTCGTCGGCCTTGCCGCCCTTGTCGGCGTCCTTGCCGTCGGCGTCCTTGCCGTCGGCGCCCTTCGGGGCGTCGCCGTCCGCGTCGGACGGGTCGGCGGCCTCGTCGCCCGCCGCCCCGGTGCCGGCGGACGCGCCGTCGCCCGTCGCCCCGGTGCCGCTGTCGTCCGTGGCCTCGCCGGAGCCGCCGGAGTCCTCCGACGCGGACGGCGAGGGGCTGGGCGTCGGCTCGGCGTCGTCGTCGCTGCCGCAGGCCCACTCGAGCCAGCCCAGCGGGTCCCAGCAGTCCGACGCCGAGCGCACCTGCGACGCGGGCGCGGCGGCCGCCTCGACCGACGTCGCCCCCGTGCCCCCCAGCGCGAGCACGACGACCGCGGCGGCGACGGCCACGTGCCGCCCGCCGCGGGCCGGCTCCTCGTCGAACGGCAGGATCTCGGCGAGGCCGACCTCCTGCACCTCCCGCGGGTCCGCGGGCACCGCGGTCGCGCCAGGGTCGGACGACGCCGCGGGCGCCTCGTCCGTCGCCGGCCCCGCCTCGGCGTCCCCGGCGGCGGGTCGCGGCATCCACGACACCGCGAGGATGCCACCCACGACGCCGAGGACCATGCCGACGCCGAAGCCGCCCAGGTTCACGCCCAGCAGCGAGTAGACCGAGATCGCCAGGGTGATGACCCCGTAGAACACCCGGAACTGCGGCTGCGTCATCACCAGGACGCCGAGGAGCACCAGCGCCACGGGCAGCAGCGTGGACTGCATGCCCTCGATGCCGAGCTGGATCTCGAAGTTGTCGATCTGCAGCCGGCCGGAGAACCACAGCACCACGCCCGACAGGATCGCCAGCGTGCCGCCCCAGAAGGGCCGGCCCCTCCGCCAGGCGGCGAACCGCTGGCGGGTGGC
>NZ_JBHXAW010000386.1:0-3029 GCF_042726645.1 Isoptericola sp. NPDC060257 | reverse complement strand
TTTTTTATATCTCCCCCCCGGCTTGGCGCGCGCCGCGGGGGCGGGCGGCGCGCGGTTCGTCCACGTGATCCTGCGGGTCGCGCCGGCGACGCTCGCGCGCCGGGTGGCGGCCGACCGTGCTGCGGGCCGTGCGGCGCACCGCGCCGACCTCGACGACGCCGCCCGGGGCGCGTACGCGGCGGGCCTGCGCGAGGTGGTCCGCACGGCGGCCGCGGTCGAGGTCGACGCCGACGCGGCGGACGTCCCCGGCCTGGCGGCGCGGCTGGGGCGCCTGCTCGACGGGTGAGTCCCGTCCGTCGTGCACGGTCGCGCCCGGTACGGTTGACCTCATGACGCTCGCCCCTGCCGCCGCGCGCCCGTTCGGCGCCGTCCTCACCGCGATGGTGACCCCCATGACGCCCTCGGGCGACCTGGACCTGGATGCGGCGGTCAAGGTGGCGAAGCGCCTGGTGGACGACGGCAACGACGGGCTCGTGCTGTCGGGGACCACCGGCGAGTCGCCGACGACGCACGCCCCTGAGAAGGCGGACCTCGTGCGCGCCGTCGTGGACGCCGTCGGCGACCGGGCGTACGTCCTGGCGGGTGCCGGCTCCAACGACACCGTGCACGCCGTGCGCATGGCCGAGCAGGCGGCGGAGGCGGGCGCCCACGGGCTGCTCGTCGTCTCGCCCTACTACTCGCGCCCGTCGCAGGAGGGCCTGTACCGGCACTTCGCGACCGTCGCCGACGCCACCGAGCTGCCCGTGATGCTGTACGACGTCCCGGGGCGCACCTGCGTGCGGATCGCGGCGTCGACCTACGAGCGCATCGCGCGGCACCCGCAGGTCGTCGCCACGAAGGACGCCACCGGTGACGTGTCGTCCGTCGCGCCGCTGGCGGCCGCGACGGGCCTCGCCTGGTACTCGGGCGACGACAGCCTGCTGCTGCCGTTCCTGTCCATGGGCGGCGCCGGCGTCGTGTCCGTCTCCGCGCACGTGGTGGGCGGGGCGTTCGCCGAGGTCGTGCGCCGCTGGGACGCCGGGGACACCGCCGGCGCCCTGCGGGCCTACCTGCCCACCGTGCCTGTCATCGAGGCGCTCAACGGCGCCGGAGCGCAGGCCGTGATGGCCAAGGCCGCGATCGAGGCACTCGGCCTCGTGGACAACCGCGAGCTGCGCCTGCCCAACGTGGCCGCCTCCGAGGACGACGTCGCGCGCCTGCGCGACGCCCTCGCGACGGCGGGCTACCTGAACGACGGCGTCCGTGCGGGCGCCACCACACTTCCGTAAGACCTACCGGCCTGGAGGCCCCGTGAGCCACCCTCACCCCGAACTTCCCCTGCCCCCCGCCCTGCCGTCGAAGGGGCTGCGCATCGTGGCCCTCGGCGGCCTGGGCGAGGTGGGCCGCAACATGGCCGTCCTCGAGTACGAGGGCCGCCTGCTGATCATCGACTGCGGCGTCCTCTTCCCCGAGGACCACCAGCCCGGCGTGGACCTGATCCTGCCGGACTTTGACTACATCAAGGACCGTCTCGACGACATCGAGGCGATCGTCCTGACGCACGGGCACGAGGACCACATCGGCGCCGTGCCCTACCTGCTGCGGCTGCGCCGGGACATCCCGCTCGTCGGCTCGCGGCTCACCCTCGCGTTCGTCGAGGCGAAGCTCAAGGAGCACCGCATCAAGCCGGTGCTGCGCGTCGTCGCGGAGGACCAGACCGAGCGGTTCGGCCCCTTCGACTGCGAGTTCGTCGCCGTCAACCACTCGATCCCGGACGCGCTCGCCGTCGCCGTCACGACCGGCGCCGGAACGGTGCTGCACACGGGCGACTTCAAGATGGACCAGCTGCCGCTCGACGGCCGCATCACCGACCTGCGCGCGTTCGCCCGGCTGGGCGAGAAGGGCGTCGACCTGTTCATGGTCGACTCCACCAACGCCGAGGTGCCCGGCTTCGTCACCAACGAGGTCGAGATCGGCCCGGCGCTGGACGCCGCCTTCGCGCAGGCGGAGAAGCGGATCGTCGTCGCGTCCTTCTCCTCCCACGTGCACCGCGTGCAGCAGGTCCTCAACGCCGCGCACGCGCACGGCCGCAAGGTCGCGCTCGTCGGCCGCTCGATGGTGCGCAACATGGGCATCGCCGCGGAGCTCGGCTACCTCGACGTCCCCCCGGGCGTCCTCGTCGAGCTCAAGCAGGCCGCGAGCCTGCCCGACGACCGCATCGTCTACATGTCGACCGGGTCGCAGGGCGAGCCGATGGCCGCCCTGAGCCGCATGGCCAACGGCGACCACAAGGTGCAGGTCGGCCACGGCGACACCGTGATCCTCGCGTCGTCGCTCATCCCCGGAAACGAGAACTCCGTGTTCCGGGTCATCAACGGGCTCACCCGCCTCGGCGCCCGCGTCGTGCACTCGGGCAACGCGAAGGTGCACGTGTCCGGTCACGCGAGCGCCGGCGAGCTCCTGTACTGCTACAACGTGCTCAAGCCGAAGAACGTCATGCCGGTGCACGGCGAGGTCCGCCACCTGGTGGCGAACGGCGCGCTCGCCGTCCGCACGGGCGTGCCCGCCGACCGCGTGATCCTCGCCGAGGACGGCGTCGTCGTCGACCTCGTGGACGGCAAGGCGTCCGTCGTGGGCGCGGTGCCCTGCGGCTACGTCTTCGTCGACGGCTCGACCGTGGGCGCGGTCACGGAGAACGAGCTCAAGGACCGCCGGACGCTGTCCGAGGAGGGCTTCGTCTCCGTCTTCGCCGTCGTCGACACCGCGACCGGCAAGGTGATCGCCGGCCCGCAGATCCTCGCCCGCGGCATGGCGGAGGACAACGCGGTCTTCGAGGAGATCCAGCCCGACGTCGTGGCGGCGCTCGAGAACGCGATCGCGGGCGGCGCCGCCGACACCTACCAGCTGCAGCAGGTGATGCGCCGCGTCATCGGGCAGTGGGTCAACCGGCGCCTCCGCCGCCGGCCGATGATCGTGCCGGTGGTCGTCGAGGCCTGACGGGCCGGACGCCCTGGTCAGGGCGCACGAGCGGCGGGGCCGCGCCACTATGC
>NZ_JBHXAW010000385.1:0-3090 GCF_042726645.1 Isoptericola sp. NPDC060257 | reverse complement strand
GCCCGTAGGTCTCGGGCACCGCGACGACCTCGACCGCCGAGGCGAGCGCGCGGTCCGGCAGGCGGGCGCGCCACCAGTGGTCGGCCGCGGCCGCGACCCGCGCGAGCGTGCGCTCGCCGTCCTCCAGCGCGCTCGCGCACGCCGCGTGCAGCCGGCGCGACTCGCCGGGCAGGAGCTCGGCGTCGACCGACTCCTGGATGAGCGCGTGGCGGAAGCGGTAGCCGTCGGCGTCCGCCACGAGCACGTGCGCGTCGACCGCCTCCCGGGCGGCGGGCTCGGCCTCGTCCAGGCCTCCCGCGCCGAGCATGGCGACGAGGAGCTCGTGCGGGGCCCGCTGGCCCGCGGCGGCGACGGTGCGGCAGAAGCGCTGGGCGGGGTCGCCCAGGGACGAGTAGCGCAGGAGCAGCAGCTCGCGCAGCGAGTCGGGCAGGGCGTCGCCGGCGAAGTCCGCCAGCTCCTCGGCGTAGAACGGCACGCCCTCGCTGCGCTCGACGAGCTCGCCGAGCACCGTGCCAGGGAGGTCCGGAGCGTCGGGCCGCCTCGAGACGAGCGAGGAGAACAGGCGCGTCGCCTCGGCGGCGTCGAGGCGCGGCACGTCGACGCGGGTCGCGAGCCGGGCCCGCTCCAGCTCGGCCAGGGTGGTGCGCAGGGGGTGGCGTCGCCCGACGTCGTCGCTGCGGTAGGTGGCGATCACGAGCAGGGTGGTGGCCGGCGCGGTGCGTGCGAGCCGGGCGAGCACCGTACGCGTCACGTCGTCCGACCAGTGCAGGTCCTCGAGGACGAGCACGACCGGGCGCTCGACGGCGAGCGCGGTCGTGAGGTCGGCCAGCACCTCCGGCAGGCGGCCGGTGTCGACGTCGCGCCGCACGTCCACGAGCCGGGGGGCGAGGAGCCCCAGCGCGTCGGCGGCGGGACCGGCCGCGGCGAGGGTCGCCGCCGGGCCGAGCGTGTCGACGACGTCGGACAGGACGCCGGTGAGCGCGGCGTAGGGGAGGGGGCCCGAGCCGGAGTCGGCGCACTGCCCGTGCAGCACGAGCGGCGCCGCCCCACCGTCGCGGACCTCCGCGAGGAACTCCGCCACGAGGCGGGTCTTGCCGATGCCCGCCTCGCCGCCGACGACGACCACGCCGCCGGAGCCGCCGCGGGCGTCCGCGTACGCCTCGCGCAGGGAGGTCAGCTCGGCGGCGCGGCCGACGAGCGGCGAGGGGGCGGTTCCGGTGGGCACGTCGCCATCGTGCCAGGCCGGACCGGGTGGCGCCGCGCTCGTGACGGCCGCCTCGGCGCCCGACGTCGCGGTCACTGCGGCCAGGGCCGCACGAGGCCCGCGGGCAGCTCCCACGGGCGGCGGGCCGCCCGGCGGCGCCGGGCGGCCGTGCGGCGGTGCGCGCGGCGCGCCTCCCGGGCGGCGTTCCGTGCCGCCGCCTCGTGACGCACCGCCTCCTCGAGGTCCACCTGGCGGGCGCGGAACTCGTCGTAGTACAGGTACTCGTTCATCACCGGTCTCCTTCGCCGGGGCCGGGCGGCCTCCGGTGGTTCCACCCTCGGCTCCTGAGGTACCGGCGCGGATCGGTCAGGTGCCGGATCTTCGTGGGGCGGGATACCTCAGACGGCCGCGGGGATACCTCAGCCGGGGCGACGACCGCGGGCCCGGCGTGTCGGGGCCGGGTCCCCCGGACCTCCGGCGAGCCCGCGTAGGATGGCACTCGGGACATGAGAGTGCTAAGGACCCGACCCGAGGAGGACCGTGAGCGAGGAACGTCGCCTGGCCGTGCTCCGCGCGATCGTGGAGGACTACGTCCACACGCGCGAGCCCGTGGGGTCGCGCGTGCTCACGGAGCGGCACGGCCTCGGGGTCTCGCCCGCCACGATCCGCAACGACATGGCGGCGCTGGAGGAGGCGGGGTACATCGCCCAGCCGCACACGTCGGCCGGTCGTATCCCGACCGACAAGGGGTACCGCCTCTTCGTCGACCGGCTCGCGGAGGTGCGTCCGCTCACCAGCCCGCAGCGCCGGGCGATCGAGACGTTCCTGTCCGAGGCGATCGACATGGACGACGTGCTCGGACGCGCCGGGCGCCTCATCGCCCAGCTCACGGGGCAGGTCGCCGTGGTCCAGTACCCGTCGCTGCGGCTCGCGGGGCTCCGGCACCTCGAGCTCGTCCCCGTGGGAGGCGCGCGGCTGCTGGTCGTGGTGATCAGCGACGCCGGCCGGGTGGAGCAGCGCTTCCTCGACGTCGGCGTGGGCCCTGGTGCGGAGCCCGCGGTCGTCGCCGTGGACGCCCCGGCGGGGCCGGAGCCCGACCCCGGCGCCCTCGACGAGGGCACGCTGAGCGAGCTGCGCGCCCGCCTCAACGCCGCCGCGGCGGGCAAGGGGCTCGCGGACCTGCCCGGCGCCTTCGCGCGCGTGGTGGCTGGGGTGGACGCCGCTCTGGCCCCCCTGGCCCGCGGCATCGCCGACCTCGTGGTCGACACGCTCGGCGCGCAGCGCGAGGACCGCATCGTGCTCGCGGGCACCGCCAACCTCGCCCGGGCCGACATGCGGTTCGAGCAGGGGCTGAGCCCGGTCCTGGAGGCGCTCGAGGAGCAGGTCGTGCTGCTCGGGCTCCTCACGGAGCTGGCGGCCGAGCCGGTCACCCGGGTCGGCGGCGGGGTCGGCGGCGGGGTCGGCGTCCGCATCGGGCACGAGAACCGACTCGACGGCCTCGCCGAGACCTCCGTCGTCGCCTCCGGCTACGGCGGCGACGGCGACCCCGTGGCGATCCTGGGGTCCATCGGTCCCACCCGGATGGACTATCCGGGCACGATCGCCTCCGTCCGCGCCGTCGCCCGCTACCTGTCCCGGGTGCTGCCCGGCTGACCGCCCCGCGGCATCCTTGAACCCGCCGACCTGACCGTGCACGTCACCGACACGTCACCGAAGAGAGACCTGTGACCGACTACTACGAGATCCTGGGCGTCCCCCGCGACGCCTCGGCCGAGCAGATCAAGAAGTCGTACCGCAAGCTCGCCCGCGAGCTGCACCCCGACGTCGCCGGCGAGGCCGGCGAGGAACGTTTCAAGGACGTCGCCCGCGCCTACGAGGTGCTGTCC
>NZ_JBHXAW010000384.1:0-3092 GCF_042726645.1 Isoptericola sp. NPDC060257 | reverse complement strand
CCGGGGCCCGTCGTGGCGTCCCCTGCTCCACGGCCGTCAGAGCACCCAGGCGACCTCGGCCTCCGTCGGGCCGCCGCACTCGGCGGTCCCGCCGACGCGCACCCAGCCGACGTCGACCTCGGTCCGCGCGAGCAGGTCGCCGTCGTCGTCCAGCGCGCGGAGCTGGACCGAGCGCGGCGCGGAGAAGAGCGTGAACGTCCAGGTGTCGCCGTCGTGCGACGTCGGGATCGCGGGCACCTGAGCGTCCGGCGGATACGGCGGCTGCCACTGGCCACCGTCGCGCACCTGGAGCACCGCCACCTCGGACGTGTCCCCCTCAAGGGTCACCGTGAGCACGCTGGAGTAGCCGATCGCCGGGCACGCCTGGGGCGGCGGATCGGTCGCGCCAGGTCTCAGGACGGCAGCGACGACGGCGAGCGCGACGATGCCGAGCGCCGCCAGCGCCGCCCAGAGCGGCAGCCCCAGGCGACGCGTACCCACCGGCTCCTGCCGGTCACCGGCGGATGGTGCCATCGCTCCTCCCGAGATGGTGCGTCCTCCACATCATGTCGGCCGGCGAAGCCGACGTCACGGTCGGCGGTCTCGATGACGGGCCTCGTGTCATCGACGCCCCGGCCCGTGCGTCGGGACGAGGACGACGGTTCCGCGGGTGCCGCCGACGACGCGGCGCGCCAACGTACGGCCCCTCGCCTCACGCCGCGATGACGGGACGCCCACGACCGTGAGCGCGGCACCCTGCGCCTCCTGCACCACCGCCCGGGCGAGCCCCCTGACGGCCCGGGTCCGCACGTCGACCTCGGGGAAGACCAGGCCGTACGGATCCAGGACCTCGTCGAGGAGCTCTCGGGCGACGGCCGGCGGAAGGTGGTCACCCGGGGCGTGCAGCACGGTGACCCCGGTCCTGCGGCGCGCCGCGGCACGGAACGCCACGTCGAGGACGCCGGTCGGGTCCTCGCGGGAGCGCAATGCCACGACCACCCGGTGCGCGGACGGCCCGGTCAGCGCGCGCCCCGCGAGACCGACCACCGCCACCGCGCGGGGTGCGCGTCGCAGCGCGCGCCGTGCCGCGCCGGGCACCGGACCGCGCGGCGCCAGGCCGCGCCGGCGTCCCACGACCAGCAGGGCGTCGTCGTCCGGCCACGGGCCCGGCGCGCCCGCCTTCCTGAGCCCGACCTCGACGCCGAGCCGGGGATCGACCGCGTGCGCCTGCCGCACGACGCCGTCCAGGTCCGCGCGAGCGGAGTCCCACGCGACCGCGACCAGGCTCCGCCCGTCGGGGGCGGCCCAGGGATACCAGGCGCTCCACGGGGTCGTGGGGTCCACGACCGGCAGCGGCGTCGAGACGGCCCGCAAAACCCGGAGCGTCGTGCCCCGGACCGAGGACTCGGCCGCCGCCCACTGGACCGGGACGTGGCTGGCCGGGGTGTCGTCGAGCGCGAGAAGCACGGGCCCGGCGGGCTCGTCGCGCGAGGGAAGCCGCGATCGCAGCCGGGCGATCGCGCGGCGGTCGGGAGCGGACGGAGCGGACATGGTCGGCCCTTCTCGTGACGGGACGGGGTGCTACGACGACGGTGCCGCGGACACCGCAGCACCGGCGCCCGGGTGCGGCACCGGTGCCGGCACGGGTGACCCCGGCCAGGGCACGCGGGCCCGTGCCTGGGGAGCGGACCCGTGGGGGGCACGGGTGCCGCGGGCGTGCCGTGGGCCGGACGGTGGGGTCGTACCGCCAACCGAACGGAGAGCACGATGAGCACCACAGCGACCGACGCACAGACCGCGACGTCCTCGCCGACGCCACCTCCGGCTCCGGGCGAGCTGAGGATCGAGTCGGTCATCGTCCCGGTGGCCGACGTCGACCGGGCCAAGCAGTTCTACGTCGAACGGATCGGCTGGCGGCTGGATGCCGACCTCCTGATGCCCGACGGGCTCGCCGTCGTCCAGGTGACCCCACCGGGGTCACCGACGTCGATCACCTTCGGCAGCCGGATCACTGCCGCAGCGCCGGGCACCCTCGACAGCCTGCTCCTCGGGGTGCACGACGTCGAGGCCGCCCGCGCCGACCTCCGCGCGCGCGGCGTCGACGTCAGCGAGGTCTTCCACGACGCCGGCGGCGCGTTCCACCACGCCGGAGACCACCAGCGCGCCCCGGGCCGCGACCCGCAGCGCCGCAGCTACGCCTCGTTCGTCTCCTTCCAGGACCCCGACGGGAACACCTGGTACCTGCAGGAGATCCGCGAGCGCCGCCCGGGCCGCTGACGCCGGCGGCACCCCGACCCCGACCCCGACCCCGACCACGCCCCCGCCGCAGTGCCCGGCACCGACCTCGACCCAGGTCCCGACGAAAGGAACACCCTCATGTCCGAGCCCAGCACCTCCCGCCCCGTGCCCGCTCCCACGTCCCGCGCCACGGTCGTCCTCGTCCACGGCGCGTTCGCGGACTCGTCCAGCTGGAACGGCGTCATCGCGCGTCTCCGGTCCCACGTCGTCGCCGTCACCGCGGTGGCGAACCCGTTGCGCACCCTGTCCGGCGACGGCCGGTACGTCGCTGACGTCCTCGCCTCGATCCCCGGACCGGTGGTCCTCGTGGGCCACTCCTACGGGGGCAGCGTGATCACCCAGGCCGCGGCCGACGCCCCGAACGTCGCCGCCCTGGTCTACGTCGCCGCGTTCGCGCCCGCCGACGGCGAGAGCGCGCTCGAGCTGTCGGGCAAGTTCCCCGGCAGCACGCTGGGCGACACGCTGACGAGCTACCCGCTCACCGGAGGCGGCACCGAGCTCGCCATCCGCCAGGAAGCGTTCGCGCAGCAGTTCGCGGCCGACGTCGATCCCGCCACCGCAGAGCTCATGGCGGCCGGCCAGCGGCCCGCCACGGCGGAGGCCCTGGGCGAGGGACTCGCGGTGGGCACCCCCGCGTGGGAGCGCCTGCCCTCGACGTTCGTGCTCGCCGGCGGCGACCGGAACATCCCGCCGGAGGCGGTCCGCTTCATGGCGCAGCGGGCAGGCGGACGCCTGGTCGAGATCGCCGGTGCGTCGCATGCCGTCGCGGTGTCCCACCCCGAGGAGGTCGCCGACGCCGTGCTCGCCGCGGTCGC
>NZ_JBHXAW010000383.1:0-3142 GCF_042726645.1 Isoptericola sp. NPDC060257 | reverse complement strand
GAGGTGGACGAGGAGTCCGCCGCGGCGTCCGAGGCCTGACGCCGCGGCGCCCTCGGCCGTCGCGCCGGCGGGCTCACCGGTGGGTGTCGGAGGCGCGCCGTACGGTGGTGCCATGCGACCCGTGACCGACCTCCAGCGTGCGGTGGCCCCCTTCGAGGTGGTGTCCGACTACGAACCCTCGGGAGACCAGCCCACCGCCATCGCGGACCTCACGTCCCGGGTGCAGGCGGGGGAGAAGGACGTCGTCCTGCTCGGCGCGACCGGCACCGGCAAGAGCGCGACGACCGCGTGGCTCATCGAGAAGCTGCAGCGGCCCACGCTCGTCATGGCGCCCAACAAGACGCTCGCCGCGCAGCTGGCCACGGAGTTCCGCGAGCTGCTGCCGAACAACGCGGTCGAGTACTTCGTCTCGTACTACGACTACTACCAGCCCGAGGCGTACATCGCGCAGACGGACACCTACATCGAGAAGGACTCGTCGATCAACGACGAGGTGGAGCGACTGCGGCACTCGGCGACGTCGTCGCTGCTGACCCGGCGCGACGTCGTGGTCGTGGCATCGGTGTCGTGCATCTACGGCCTGGGTACCCCGCAGGAGTACGTGGACCGGATGGTGCGGCTCGACGTCGGGGACGTGGTCGACCGCGACGACATGCTCCGCCGGTTCGTGCAGATGCAGTACACGCGCAACGACATGGCGTTCACGCGCGGCACGTTCCGCGTGCGCGGCGACACGGTGGAGATCATCCCCGTGTACGAGGAGCTCGCCGTCCGCATCGAGATGTTCGGCGACGAGATCGAGTCGATCCAGACGCTGCACCCGCTCACGGGCGAGGTCCTCCGCAACGAGCAGAGCGTCTACCTCTTCCCGGCCACGCACTACGTCGCGGGCCCGGAGCGGATGGAGCGGGCGATCGGCGGCATCGAGGCCGAGCTCACGGACCGCCTGGCGGACCTCGAGCGGCAGAACAAGCTGCTGGAGGCGCAGCGGCTGCGGATGCGCACCACGTACGACATCGAGATGATGCGCCAGATCGGCACGTGCAGCGGCATCGAGAACTACTCGCGGCACATCGACGGCCGCGAGCAGGGGTCGCCGCCGAACACGCTGCTCGACTACTTCCCCGAGGACTTCCTGCTCGTCATCGACGAGTCGCACCAGACCGTGCCCCAGATCGGCGCGATGTTCGAGGGGGACATGTCCCGCAAGCGGTCGCTCGTGGAGCACGGGTTCCGCCTGCCGAGCGCGATGGACAACCGGCCGCTGCGCTGGGAGGAGTTCGTCGAGCGGATCGGGCAGACGGTCTACCTGTCCGCGACCCCGGGCGACTACGAGCTCTCCATGTCCGACGGCGTGGTGGAGCAGGTCATCCGGCCCACCGGCCTGGTGGACCCGCAGGTGGTCGTCAAGCCGACCACCGGCCAGATCGACGACCTGCTGCACGAGATCCGCGAGCGCGTCGAGAAGGACGAGCGGGTGCTCGTCACGACGCTCACCAAGAAGATGGCCGAGGACCTCACCGACTACTTCCTCGAGAAGGACGTGCGGGTGCGGTACCTGCACTCCGAGGTCGACACGCTGCGCCGCGTCGAGCTGCTCCGCGAGCTGCGGCTGGGGGAGTACGACGTGCTGGTCGGCATCAACCTGCTGCGCGAGGGCCTGGACCTGCCCGAGGTCTCCCTGGTGGCGATCCTCGACGCCGACAAGGAGGGCTTCCTGCGCTCCGAGCGGTCGCTCATCCAGACGATCGGGCGTGCGGCACGCAACGTCACCGGCCAGGTGCACATGTACGCGGACAAGATCACGCCGGCCATGCGGTACGCCCTCGACGAGACGGACCGCCGCCGCGCGAAGCAGGTGGCGTACAACGAGGAGCACGGGATCGACCCGCAGCCGCTGCGCAAGAAGATCGCGGACGTCACCGACATGCTCGCCCGCGAGGACATCGACACGCAGGAGCTGCTGTCCGGCGGGTACCGCAAGGCTCCCGCGTCCGCGCAGGGCAAGGGCCGCGCGCCCGTGCCGGGCTCGCCGAAGGAGGGCGCCACCACCGGCAACCGGCTCGCCGGCGCCGCTGCGGGCGAGCTCGCGGAGCTCATCCAGGAGCTCAGCGACCAGATGCACGCCGCCGCCGCGGAGCTGCAGTTCGAGGTCGCGGCCCGGCTCCGCGACGAGATCGGCGGGCTGAAGAAGGAGCTGCGGCAGATGCAGGCCGCGACGGCCTGAGCGGGGCGGGGCCCGGTCGTGACATGCGCGGATGGCGGGTGCGGGGTCTCATGTAAGGTGTGCGGGTTGGAGGGGAGTACCCCGCCCACGGTGAGGTCGTCATCACGTCAGGCACAGATGCCGGACCGGCCTCGTCGGCCCGGACGCCAGGCTCGTAGCCGCTCCGGGTGGGGAAGACCTCCGGTGCTCAGTGCTACGTACCGGAGGAGTTTCCATGGATGTGCCCGTCTGGGTCTGGATCGTCACCGTCGGCGTGATCCTCGCGATGCTCGCGGTCGACTACGTCGGCCACGTGCGCACCCCGCACGCCCCCACGCTGCGCGAGTCGGCCACGTGGTCCCTGGCCTACGTCGCGGTCGCGGTCGTGTTCGGCGTGATCGTCTGGGTCGTGTGGGGCGGGACGTACGGCGGCGAGTACTTCGCCGGGTACATCACGGAGAAGTCGCTCAGTGTCGACAACCTGTTCGTCTTCGTCCTGATCATGACGAGCTTCCGGGTGCCCCGGGAGTACCAGCAGCGCGTGCTCCTCATCGGCATCACGATCGCGCTGGTGCTGCGCACGGTGTTCATCATCGCCGGCGCCGCGATCATCGCGAACTTCGCCTGGGTCTTCTACATCTTCGGTGCGTTCCTCATCTGGACCGCGATCGCCCAGGCCCGCTCGGGCACGGGGCACGACGAGGAGTGGAACGAGAACGGCGTCCTGCGGCTGACCCGCCGCCTCTTCCCGACGACGGACACGTACGTCGGCGACAAGATGACCGCGAAGATCGACGGCAAGCGGTACATCACGCCGATGCTCATCGTCATGGTCGCGATCGGCAGCGCCGACCTGCTGTTCGCGGTCGACTCGATCCCCGCCATCTTCGGTCTCACGCAGGAGACGTACCTCGTCTTCGCGGCCAACGCGTTCTC
>NZ_JBHXAW010000382.1:0-3170 GCF_042726645.1 Isoptericola sp. NPDC060257 | reverse complement strand
GCCCGCGCCGGCGTCGTGCTCGGGCCCCGACCCGCGCCCGGCGGTGACGCCATCGAGGTGCTGCGGCAGGCGGGCGACCGGCTGGCGCGCCGTCGCGCGGCGCCGACCGCCCGGCGCGCCTGAGCGCCGCCTGAAACGTTTCCGTGCGTTGCCGGGGCCGGGCGGGCGCGGCGAGCCTCGGGGTGCTCGACGCCCCCGCCGCCACCGGCGGACCACGGGGCGGGGCGAGCCTCCCGACGATGAGAGGTGCAGCACGATGCCACGCACGACGTCACGCACACCCGCACGGTCACGTACCACCCGGTCACGGCCCGCCCGATCAGGCCCCGGCGGCCGGCCGGGGCGCGTCGTCGCGGCGGGGGCCGCGCTCGCGGCGCTGGCCGCGCTCGCCGCGGCCGGTCCGTCCGCGGCCGCCCCCGCGGCGAGCGTCACCGCCGAGCGCACCCTGCTCGTCGACGGCGAGTACACGCAGCGGTTCCTGGAGCTCTACGACAAGATCCACGACCCGGCCAACGGCTACTTCTCGCCGCAGGGCATCCCGTACCACGCGGTCGAGACGCTCATGGTCGAGGCCCCGGACTACGGCCACGAGACCACGAGCGAGGCGTACTCGTTCTGGCTGTGGCTCGAGACGTCCTACGGGCAGGTCACGGGCGACTGGGAGCCGTTCAACCACGCCTGGGACACGCTCGAGCAGTACATGATCCCGACCACGGAGAACCAGCCGACCAACGGGGCGTACGACCCGGCCAAGCCGGCCACCTACGCCCCGGAGGCCGACCACCCGAGCCAGTACCCGTCCCGGCTCGACACGGGCGTGGCGGTAGGGCGCGACCCCATCGGCGCGGAGCTCGAGTCCACCTACGGCACTGCCGAGGTGTACGGGATGCACTGGCTCGCCGACGTCGACAACGTGTACGGCTTCGGCGCCGCGCCCGGCTCGTCCGAGCTGCTGGGCCCTGACCACGAGGGCACGTCGTACATCAACACGTTCCAGCGCGGGCCGCAGGAGTCGGTGTGGGAGACGGTGCCGCAGCCGTCGATCGACGACTTCTCCTACGGCGGCGAGAACGGCTACCTCGACCTGTTCACCGGCGACGCGTCCTACGCGAGGCAGTGGAAGTACACCAACGCGCCCGACGCCGACGCCCGCGCCGTCGAGGCCGCCTACTGGGCCAACAAGTTCGCCGCCGAGCAGGGGCAGCCGGAGGCCGTGGCCGACACGGTGGGCAAGGCGTCCAGGATGGGCGACTACCTGCGCTACGCCCTGTTCGACAAGTACTTCAAGACGCCGGGCTGCGAGTCCACGTCGTGCCCCGCGGGCACCGGCCGCGACAGCGCGCACTACCTGCTGTCCTGGTACTACGCCTGGGGCGGCGCGCTCGACACGGCCTCGCCGTGGGCGTGGCGCATCGGCTCCAGCCACGCGCACTTCGGGTACCAGAACCCGATGGCGGCGTGGGCGCTGTCGAACGACCCGGACCTCGAGCCGGCGTCGCCGACCGCGGCCGACGACTGGTCGGCCAGCCTCGACCGCCAGCTCGAGCTGTTCCAGTGGCTCCAGGCGCCCGAGGGCGGCATCGCCGGCGGCGCGACCAACAGCTGGGAGGGCCACTACGCCGACCGGCCCGACGACGTCGCGACCTTCTACGGCATGGCCTACCAGGAGGCGCCGGTCTACCACGACCCGCCCTCCAACCAGTGGATGGGTATGCAGGGCTGGGGCGTGGAACGCATCGCGCAGCTCTACGAGGAGACGGGCGACGCGCGCGCCGAGGCCGTCCTCGACAAGTGGGTGCCGTGGGTGATCGACCACATCACCGTCACCGACGACTCGTGGGAGATCCCGTCGAACCTCGCCTGGTCGGGCCAGCCCGACGACTGGGACGCCGCGAACCCCGGCGACAACGCCGGGCTCAGCGTCGAGGTCACCGGGTACGGGCAGGACGTCGGCGTCGCCGGAGCGCTCGCCCGGTCGCTCATGTACTACGCCGCCGGCGGCGAGGGCGAGCAGCACACGCAGGCCCAGCAGGTCGCGCACGACCTGCTCGACGCGATCTGGACCCAGGACAGCGACCCGCTCGGCGTCGCCACGACGGAGACGCGCGCCGACTACTCCCGGTTCGACGACGTGCTGACCTCGCCCGACGGCGACGGCGTGTACGTGCCCGACGGCTGGACCGGCACGATGCCGAACGGCGACGAGATCCGGGCCGGCTCGTCGTTCCTCGACCTGCGGTCGTTCTACACCGACGACCCGCAGTGGCAGAAGGTGCAGGACCACCTCGACGGCGGCCCGGCGCCCGAGTTCACCTACCACCGGTTCTGGGCGCAGACGGCGGTCGCGACCGCGCTCGCGGACTACGACCGGCTGTTCGGCGAGGACGTCCCGTCGGACGACACCACCGCGCCGAGCGTGCCGCAGGACGTCACCGCCACGGCGGACGGCACGAACGTGCAGGTCACGTGGTCGCCGTCGACCGACGACACCCGGGTGACCGGGTACCAGGTCAGCCGGGACGGCGAGGGCGTGGGGTCCGTGGGCGCCGCGGCGACGTCGTTCGCCGACGGGGGGCTCGAGCCGGAGACGGCGTACGCGTACACGGTGACCGCGCGGGACGCGGCGGGGAACGTGTCGGCGGCGTCGGAGCCGGCGAGCGTGACGACGGGCTCGGACGACGGCGGCCCGGACCCGACCGACGGGGCGTGCACGGCGGCGTACTCGACGACGAACTCGTGGTCGGGCGGGTACCAGGGCCAGATCGTCGTCACGGCGGGTGACGACGGTGCCCCGGGGTGGGCGGTGACCGCTCCGGCGGGGCTGTCCACGACGAACCTGTGGGGCGGCACGCTGTCCGGCGGGACGATCACGGGGGCGGCGTGGAACGCCGACCTCTCCGCCGGGGCCCAGGCCACGGTGGGCTTCGTGGCCAACGGGACCCCGCCGGCCGACGGCCCGCTGGCCTGCAGCTGACCGCGAGCTGGTGCGGTACCCGGCGCGATCCGTACTACCTCCGCAGGACCGGTTCCACCTCGCGGTCAGCCGAGCAGGTCCAGCACCGCGCGCTCGGCGGCGGAGCGTGTGCGGGTCGGGCCGATCGTCTCGCCGTGCTCCCACAGGTCGACCAGGCGCGGGTCGATGTACGACGCGCGGGCGACCGCCGGGGTGT
>NZ_JBHXAW010000381.1:0-3250 GCF_042726645.1 Isoptericola sp. NPDC060257 | reverse complement strand
GGTCCGCTTCCTGGGCGTCTTCGACACGGTCGGCGCGCTCGGGGTCCCGGGCCCCTCCCGTCGCAAGAACCGCTTCCACGACGTCTCCCTCGCGCCCGCCGTGCAGACCGCCCGGCAGGCGCTCGCGATCGACGAGCGTCGTCTGACCTTCGCGCCGTGCCTGTGGACCGTGCCCGACGACGACCCGCCAGGCCGCGTGGAGCAGGTGTGGTTCCCCGGCACCCACGGCGACGTCGGCGGCGGCGGCTCGCGCTGCGGCCTGTCCGACCTCGCGCTGCAGTGGATGGCCGCCGAGATGCGCGCCGTGGGCGTGCAGTTCGACGAGCACCGTCTCGCGCGTCAGCTCACCCCGCGCGCCGCCCTGGTCCTGGACCAGGCTCCGCCGTGGCCGTTCCGCATCCTCAACGTGGCCACCCGCGTGCGGCCGCGCTACGCGACGGTCGACGGCCGCCTCGTGTTCCGCCGCGGCCTGCGGGTCCTCGCGCTGCCGGTGCCGTCGTCCCCGGCGGAGCTCACGGCCGGCGCCACGGGCCACGACGTCGTGACGGCGGAGGTCGTCGGGGCGTGGCGCGACGGCGTGCGCCTCGCGGACACCGTGCTGCGGCACGTCCTGCGCGACGGCTACGCCGCCCTCGCCCCCAACCTCGGCTGGTGGATCACCGAGGCCGGGGGAGTGGAGCGCGTCCCCGTCGAGCGGGTCGACGCCGCCCGCGGCGACCTGCGCCCGTTCGTCGTGCCGGGCGACGACCTCATCGAACCGGTGCGAAGTCCTCGAGCGCTGCCGGCGGGTCGGTGAGGTCGGGGTCCTTCGCGAGGTAGGCCTTCGTCTCCCGCGCGATGAGCCCGGACAGCAGGAGCAGCCCGACGAGGTTCGGCAGCGCCATGAGTCCGTTGAGGACGTCGGCCACGCCCCACACGAGGTCCAGCTCCCAGACCGCGCCCACGAGGCACACGAGCGTGAAGATCGCGCGGTACGGCAGCGACACCCTGATGCCGAAGAGCGAGGTGGCGCACCGCTCGCCGTAGTACGCCCACCCGATCACCGTGGAGAGCGCGAAGAACACGACGGCGATCGCGACCACGGCGCCGCCGAACTGCGCGAGCGGGCCGGACGACATCGCCGTCGACGTCATCGCCGCACCCTCCTCGCCCGACGTCCACGCGCCGGACGTGATGATGACCAGGCCGGTGAACGACACGACGATGATCGTGTCGATGAAGGTCTGCGTCATGGACACCAGGCCCTGGCGCACCGGGTGGTGCGTCTTCGCCGCGGCAGCGACGATCGCGGCCGAGCCCAGGCCCGACTCGTTGGAGAACAGGCCGCGCGCGACGCCGTACTGCAGCGCGAGGGCGACGGTCGAGCCGACGAAGCCGCCCGTGGCCGCGGTGCCCGTGAACGCGTCGGTGAACACGAGTGCGAAGGCGTCGGGGATGGCGGTGACGTTCGCGCCGAGCACCAGGAGCCCGGCCAGGATGTAGAAGAGGATCATCGTCGGCACGAACGACGCGGTGACCGCGCCGATCCGCTTGATGCCGCCGATGAGGACGACGCCCACGAAGAGCACGATGACGATGCCCGTCGCCAGCGGCGGGACGCCGAACGTGTCGTCGAGGGACTGCGCGATCGTGTTGGTCTGCGTCATGTTGCCGATGCCGAACGCGGCGAGCGCAGCGAAGACGGCGAACGCGACGGCGAGGATCTTGCCCAGGGGCCCGCGGATGCCCCGCTTGAGGTACTCCTGGGGCCCGCCGCGCTGCTCGCCCTTCTCGTCGACGACGCGGAACTTCGAGCCGAGGAACGCCTCCGAGTACTTGGAGGCCATGCCCAGGAGGCCGGTGACCCACATCCAGAACAGGGCGCCGGGGCCGCCGATGCCGATGGCGGTCGCGACGCCGGCGATGTTGCCGACGCCGACCGTGGCGGCGAGCGCGGTGGTCAGCGCCTGGTAGTGCGAGATGTCGCCCTCGCCGTCGCCGTCGCCCGCCGAGGCCTCCTTGCGCTGGAGCAGCCCGAGGCGCAGTGCGGGTCCGAGCTTGCGGAACTGCAGCCCCTTGAGCCGGATCGTGAGGTACAGGCCCGTGCCCAGCAGCAGCGGGATCAGCAGGAAGGGGCCCCAGACGAAGGAGCTGGCTGCGGCGATGAAGTCAGCGAAGGAATCCACGCCGCGCACCGTAACCCGTTGCCGTCGTCATCCGTCGGGGGACGACGGCGCGTGTCGCCGGTCGGGCGAGGGCCCGACGCGTCGCAGCCGGTCAGGAGTCGTAGGCGTCCTTGACGACGAGCACCGGGACGGGGGAGTCGAGCAGCACCCGCTGTGTCGTCGTCCCGACGAGGAAGGTGCCCGCGGTGGAGCGCTTGCGGGAGCCGAGGACGACGAGCGTCGCGCCGGACGCCTCGGCGGCGTCGAGGATCGCGTCCGCGGGCTCGGTGCCGGAGGGCCGGCGGGTGACCGGCAGGACCTCGACGCTCTCGCCCGCCTCGGCAAGGATGCCGTCGAGGGGGTCGCCGTCGACGGGGTCGTCCGACCGGGCGAGATGGACCACGTGCAGCGGCAGCCCGCGGCGGGTCGCCTCCGCGATCGCCGTCCGGACGGCCGCCTCACCGTGGGGCGACGGGTTGTAGGCCACGAGCACCGTCATGCGCACACTCTCGCACACGGAGGGAACCTCGCGCCGGTCCGACCCGTTGACCCCACCAGCCGACGAAGGAGCAGCGCACCATGCAGTGCCCCCACGACCAGTCCGTCCTCGTGATGTCCGAGCGCAAGGGCATCGAGATCGACTACTGCCCGCAGTGCCGGGGCGTGTGGCTCGACCGGGGTGAGCTCGACAAGATCATCGAACGGTCCCTCGAGTCGGAGATCGCCGCCGAGGCGCGCGGGCCCGTGCCGCCCGCGCCGGCCTCCCCGGGGCCGCCCTACCCGGCGTCGTACGACGAGCGTCGCTACGACGACAAGCGCTACGACGACCGTCGCCATGACGACGCGAGGTACGACGACAAGCGGTACGACGACAAGCGCTACGACGACCGCGGGTACGACCCCCGTTACCGCAAGCGCAAGAAGAAGGACTCGTTCCTCGGGGACCTGTTCGACTTCTGACGGGCCCGAAGCCCGCGTCGGCGGGTGCGTCAGACGGCGGCGAGCTGCTCGCGCACCTGCCGCTTGGCGCGGGTGAGCATGCCCGCCATGCCGTTGAGCCGCAGCGGGCTGACCGCGCGGGTGAGCCCGATCATCAGCGGGAAGTC
>NZ_JBHXAW010000380.1:0-3262 GCF_042726645.1 Isoptericola sp. NPDC060257 | reverse complement strand
CCCAGCCGCGGAGCTGGGGACGGCGCGGTGGAGCACGCCGCCGTGGGCCGGATCCCCCTGGCCGTGGTGGCCGTGGACCGTGAGGGCCTGGTCTCGCACTGGAGCACCGGCGCCAAGCGCCTGTTCGGCGGTTGACGTCGGTGCGCTGGGTGATCTTGGCCGCGCCGTTCCTGCAGGAACTCGCGGCCTTCCTCGCCCTGCGCCCCGACGCGCCCGCCGCGGAGGCGGGCGCGGCGCTCTGGCCGGGCCTGGCCGGGGCGGCGCGCGCCGGCGCGCTCTCCACCGCCGTCGCCCGGCTGCGGCGGTGGCTCGGTCCGGCGTCCGACGGCGGCGACCGGCTGCCGCGCCACGCGGCGGGTGACCGCCTCGCGCTGCACGACGTGGGCTCGGACGTCCGGGCGTGGGAGGCCCTCGTCGGCGACGATGTGTCCTCCGTCGCGACGGAGGACCTCGAGCGGGCGCTGGAGCTGGTGCGCGGTGCACCTTTCGCGGGCGCTCGTCCCGGGCGGTACGCCTGGGCCGAGCCAGAGCGGCAGGGGCTGTCGGCGCGCGTCGTGGACGTCGCCTGCGAGGTGGGCCGCCGACGGCTGCTCGAGGGGCGCTGGCGCGCCGCCCAGCACGCCGTCGGGGTCGGGCTGCGTGCAGAGCCCGCCCACGAGGCGCTGTGGCGGCTGCGGGTGCTCGCCGCCCACGAGAGCCGCGACGCGGCGTCGGAGACCGCCGCGGTGCAGGGCCTGCTGACCGCGACCGACACCCTCGGCGGCGACCTGACGCCGCGGACGACACAGCTCCTCGCGGCGCTCCGGCACCCGGGCTCCGAGTTCGACGGCCTCATGGCCGGCGCGCTCTGAGCGCCCTGACGGACGTGCCGTTCGCCACGGCCGCGCCGACCTCGGTCCTCGTGGGGGCGGTCGCGGGGCTGCTCGCCGGCGTCGTGCTGTGGCGGTGGCTGCGGACGGGGGCGTACCGGTACGACACCGACGAGCCGCGCTCACGCCTCGGGCGTGCGTGGACGGTGGTGCCGCTGGCTGCGGCGGGCGGGGCGGTCGCGGGGCTCGTGCCGTGGCCGCTCGCCGCCGCCGCCGGGGTGTACCTCGTCGGCGGGGCCGCGCTCGGGTGGATCGACCTGGACGTGCACCGCATCCCGGACGCCGTCACGCGCGTGTGGGGGCCCCTGGTCGCGCTGGCGCTCGGGGTGCCGGCCGCGGTCGCCGGTGACTGGGCGGTGCTCGGCCGGGCCCTGGGCGGCGCGCTCGCGCTCGGGGCGCTGTTCGCGGTGATGGCCTTCTTCAGCATGGGCCTGGGCGACGTCAAGCTCGCGGTCGTCACCGGCCTGGTCGTGGGCCCGCTCGGCGTGTCGGGCGTGGTCACGGCGCTGGTCGCCACCTGCGCCGTGGCTGCGCTCATAGCGGTGGCGCTCCTGCTGCGCGGGGCGGGGCGCAAGACCCATCTCGCGTACGGGCCCGCGCTCGTCGCGGGCGCCGCGGTCGCGCTCGTCGTCGCCGCCTGACGACGACGTCGGGACCTCCCGCGCCCGCGGGCCGCTCAGCCCAGGCGGTCGAACGACGCCTCGTAGGCGCCGCCGTGCTGCGTCATGGTGGCGTCGTCGCACTCGTACTCGACGTCGGCGCCGGGCACCGACACGGGCCGGCTGCGCTGCGTCGTCCCGGCGACCTCGTCCTCGACGGTGACCCCGGAGTAGTCCACGTCCTCGACGTGCAGGACGCCGTCCTTCGTCGTGACGTGGAACGTCGCGGTGCCGCTCCAGGTCTGGACGATCTCGCCCAGGGTCGAGTGCGTGCCGCGCAGCGCGTCGGCGTCGTCGAACCGGGCGGTCTCCGTGCCGTCCTCCCGGAACTCGAGCACGCGCCCGTCCCACCCGGTGACGTCGACGGGCTCGCCGAGCTCGGGCTGCTCCCACGTGTCGGCCATGGACGTCTGCGTCCATCGCCCGACGAGGCAGGAGTCGATCGCGGCCTCGGCCGCCGTCGTGCCGGGGGACTCGGGCGACGACGGGTCGTCGTCGCCCCCCAGGAGCAGGACGGCCCCGGTGGCCGCGCCGGCCAGCACGACGGCGACGACGGCGACGACGGCGACGACCCGGCCGCGCCGTCGGGCGGGCGGGGCGGCCGGGGGCTCCTCCGGCGGTTCCTGCGGCGTCTGCGGGGCGGCGGCACCGGGGACGTACGTGTCGGCCGCGCTCGACCATTCGTCGTCGACCGGCGCCGGGACCGCGAGGGGCACGTCGGCGGCGCCGGGCGGCGCCGGGGCGGGTGCCGCCGGGGCGTCGGCCCCGACCGGTGCGACCGGTGCGACCGGTGCGACCGGTGCGACCGGTGCGACCGGCTGCGCCTTCGCCGGCGCGGCCGGGGGGCCGGGCAGGTCGGGCTGGGCGTCGAGGATCTCGCGCACGCGGGGCCGCGCGGCGGGGTCCTTGGTGAGGCAGGCCCGGACGAAGGGCAGGAGCTCCTCGGGGCACCCCTCGAGCTGCGGGTCCTCGTGGACGACCCGGTAGTACATGAGGTCCGGCCGCCCCTGGCCGAACGGGCGGCTCCCCGTGGCGGCGAAGAGGGCCACCCCGCCGAGCGCCCACACGTCGGTCGCGGGGGAGACGTCCTCGCCGCGGGCCTGCTCGGGCGCCATGAAGACGGGGGTGCCCAGCGGGGAACCCGCGTGCGTCAGCGCCGTCGCGTCGGCCGCCCGGGCGATGCCGAGGTCGATGACGCACGGGCCGTCCGGGCCGAGGAGGACGTTGTCCGGCTTGATGTCGCGGTGCACCATGCCGGCGCGGTGCACGGCGTGGAGTGCCTCGGCCACGTGGCCCACGAGCGTGCGGACCTCGGCGGGCGGCAGCGGGCCGTCCTGGGTCACCCGGCGCGCGAGCGTCGGGCCGGGGACGTACTCGGTGGCGAGCCAGGGGGTCGCCGACGCGAGGTCGGCGTCGATGAGGGCCGCGAGGAACGGGCCGCGCACGCGGAGCGCCGCCGTGACCTCGCGCTCGAACCGGGCGCGGAACTCGGCGTCCTCGGCGTAGTCGGCGCGGATCACCTTGATCGCCAGGCGCCGGCCGCTGCGCATCGTCCCGAGGTACACCATGCCCATGCCGCCGCGGCCGATCCGGCCCAGGAGGCGGTGCCCGCCGAGCTCCTCGGGATCGTCCGCGGTCAGCGGCCGGACGCCGTCCGGCAGGGCCGTGTCGTCCGTCCGGTGCTGCGACAAGGGAGCTCTCCAGGAATGGGTCGAGGGGCGTCCCGGTGCAGGC
>NZ_JBHXAW010000379.1:0-3270 GCF_042726645.1 Isoptericola sp. NPDC060257 | reverse complement strand
GTCGCGCCGCCCCGTGCGGAGCCGCCGCGCGAGCCACCCTGGGCCGCGCCCTTCGCGCTGCCCCGGCCGGTGGCGCCCTTCGGGGGGCTCTGCGACGCCTTCTTCGGTACGCCCTGGGCGCCGCCCGACGTCGTCCTGCGCGTCCCGCCGCCGGAGCGCCCCGTGCCCGCGGAGCCGGACCGACCCGCACCGGAGCGCGCGCCGGAACCACGCGAGGTGCTGCCACCTCGACGCCCGTCCTCCGCACGTGCCACGGGCCACCCCTCCGTCTCGATCCCTGCCGCGGCGCCACCGTACGACGCACGTCCCCACCTGCGGCGGAGCCGCGCCGCGTCGCCCAGCACCCGCCGAGCCGTGGCCCTGACAACTCGTGGGTGAGAATGGGCGCCGTGCCCGTCGTCCCCGCCCCGCTCCGCTCGACGCCGTCCGTCCCGGACACCGCGGACCCGCTCGTCGCGCGCACGGTCGCCTGGTTCGACGACGCCGCCCGGGACCTGCCGTGGCGGCGCCCGGACCGGACCCCGTGGGGCGTGCTCGTCAGCGAGGTGATGCTGCAGCAGACGCCGGTGGTCCGGGTCGAGCCGGTGTGGCGCGCGTGGCTGGAGCGGTGGCCGACGCCCGCCGCCCTCGCCTCGGCGCCCACGGCGGACGTGCTGCGCGCGTGGGACCGCCTCGGCTACCCGCGCCGCGCGCTGCGCCTGCAGCAGTGCGCGGCCGCGATCGTCGAGCGGCACGACGGCGAGGTCCCCGACGACGAGGACGCGCTGCGCGCCCTGCCCGGCATCGGCGAGTACACCGCGGCGGCCGTGCGCGCGTTCGCTTTCGGACGCCGCTCCGTCGTCGTCGACACCAACGTGCGTCGCGTCCTGGCCCGCACGCTGGGCGGCACCGCGCTCGGCGCGCCCTCCCCCACGGCCGCGGAGCGCGGGCTCGCCGCGGGCGTCGTGCCCGACGACGACGCGACCGCCGCGCGCTGGGCGGCCGCGTCGATGGAGCTCGGCGCCGTCGTGTGCACCGCCCGGGCGCCGCGCTGCGGCGCCTGTCCCGTCGCCGACCTGTGCGCCTGGCGCGCCGCCGGCCACCCGCCCGACGCAGACGCCCACCGTCGTCGCACACAGGCCTGGCACGGCACCGACCGCCAGGTGCGCGGCCGGGTCATGGCGGCGCTGCGGGCCGCCGTCGAGCCGGTGCCGCGCGCGCTGCTCGCCGACTCCGGCCTCGACCAGGGCCAGGTCGACCGTTGTCTCGGCGGCCTGGTCGAGGACGGCCTCGTCGAGCAGGACGACGCCGGGCGCTACCACCTGCCCGTCTAGCGCCACGTCGTGGGCGCTGGACGGGTGCGGGTCAGAGCTCGAGCAGCATCCGCGTGTTGCCGAGCGTGTTGGGCTTCACGCGCGCCAGGTCCAGGAACTCGGCGACGCCGTCGTCGTGGGAGCGCAGCAGCTCGGCGTACACCTCGGCGTCGACGGGCGTGCCGTCGATCTCGCGGAACCCGTGCGTGCGGAAGAAGCCCACCTCGAACGTCAGGCAGAACACCCGGCGCAGCCCGAGGCGCCGCGCCCGGTCGACGAGGCCCTCGACGAGGGCGTGCCCGACGCCGCGGCCGCGCCACGCCGGGTCGGCGGCGAGGGTGCGCACCTCCGCGAGGTCGTCCCACATGACGTGCAGCGCGCCGCACCCCACGACGCCCCCGTCGACGTCGGCGGCCACGAGGAACTCCTGCACGGCCTCGTAGTAGCCGACCATCTCCTTGGCCAGGAGGATGCGCCGCTCGGCGTACGGCTCCACGAGACGGCGCACGGCGCGCATGTCGGCCGGCATCGCGGAGCGGACGGCGAACGACGCGCCGTGGTCCTGGGGCCGGCGGTCCGCGGGCGGTTCCGGAAGCACGCCGTCACTCTACGAGCGTGATCCCCGCGCGGCGCGCGCGTCCCGGTGCACGGACGTTCACGGTTCCTCCACGAGCGCGGCGGCCGTGACCTCGTCGATCACGAGGTCGGTCACCACGCCCGCCGCGAGCGCCGCCCGCAGGGGCGCCACCTTGTTGTCGCCCGCGACGGCGCACAGCCGCCGCGGGATGCGGCGCAGCTCGGCGGGCGCGGGCCCGGTGGCGCGGGAGTTGAGGGAGATGTCGCGGTAGGTGCCGTCGGCGCGCACGAAGACGGTGCAGACGTCGCCCACGACCCCTTCGGCGTCCAGCACGGCCACGTCGTCGGGCTCCAGGTACCCGGCGGAGTACACGTGCGAGGGCACGCCCCCGGTGAGGGCCCCCACGGAGAACAGGGCGATGTCGGCGCGGCCCTGGACGTCGAGCACGCGGCGCACGGACCGCTCCCGCCACATCGCGGCCTTGGTCTCGGCGAAGTCGAAGAACGCCGGCACGGGGAAGTAGTGGACGGACGCGTCGAAGGCCGTGCCGAACCCCGAGATCAGGTCGCCCGCGTAGCTCATCCCCGAGGTGCGGGTGTTGGCGGCGCCGTTGAGCTGCACGACGGCGGACCCGCGGGTCGGCTTGTGGGGCAGGTGCTCCGTGATCGCGGCGAGGGTGGTGCCCCAGGCCACGCCGAGCACCATGTCGGAGTCGAACCAGCGCGCCAGGAGCCGCGCGGTGGTGATGGACACCTGCTGCAGGCGGTCGTCGTCGGTGGCGGAGTCCGAGACGGGCACCACGTACGCGTCGATGCCGTGCCGCTCGGCGATCTCCTGGCCGAGGCCGGGCGCCCGGGACGGGCCGGGTCGCAGCGTGATCTCGACGACGCCGGTGTCCCGCGCGCGCTTGATCAGCCGGGAGACGGTGGAGCGGGACGTGCGCAGGTGCCGCGCGATCGTCTCCATCTTCATGTCCTGCAGGTAGTACATCGTCGCGGCCATGACCACGTCGCGTTCCCGGTAGCTCGCCATGCCACCAGGATGCACCCGTGCACGTTCGTGCACCCAGGTTGCGCGGACGTGCTGGCGGTGCTGCTCTGGGAGCGTCGTCCCGATCGGAAGGAACCACGATGGCCTCCACCCGGCTCACCGCCGAGTCACGCACCCAGGCCCTCGCCGCGCTCAAGGGCTCGCAGACCCCCAGCGGCGAGCTCGACGTGCTCGTCGTCGGCGGCGGGGTCACCGGCGCCGGCATCGCGCTCGACGCCGCCACCCGCGGCCTGTCGACCGCGATCGTCGAGGCGCAGGACTGGGCGTCGGGCACGTCCAGCCGGAGCAGCAAGCTCGTGCACGGCGGGCTGCGCTACCTGCAGACGCTCGACTTCCACCTCGTCAAGGAGG
>NZ_JBHXAW010000378.1:0-3290 GCF_042726645.1 Isoptericola sp. NPDC060257 | reverse complement strand
CTCTCGGGCGGGCTCCCGCCCCCGCCGGAGGTCGACCCGACCGCCGACCCGGTGGCCGACCTCGTCGTGCGCCTCGCCCACGGCGTGCGGCTGCTCGCCGCCGCCCTCGGCTCGGGCACGGGCCTGGGGCAGGCGCGCGACGCGCTGCTCGACGTCGCGCGCGACGTCGACCCGCGCACCGTGGGCGAGGGGCACTGGCAGGTGCAGTCGCTGGTGCTGCTGCTGCGCTCGCCCGTCGTCGACCTGCTGGAGGCGGCGGGTCTGCCGCCCGAGGAGGCGCGGGACGCCCTCCCGGAGATGTGACGCCCGGGGAGGACGGACCGTGCCGAGGTAGTACCGAACCCGCCGAGGCAGTACCTCTCAGCGGCGCTCGACGGCGTCCGTGTCGTCGGCGAGGAGCTGGTGAGCGAGCTGTTCCACGAGCTCGTCGACCTCGGGCTCGTCGCCGCCGGGCCACTCGGCGACGTACCGCCGCAGCCGCTGCCGCTCCGCCTCGCGGATCGACTCGGCCACGACGTCGCCGTCGGGGGTGGCGAGGACCGCGTCGCCGTCGACCTCGACGAGGCCGCGCGCCTCCAGCGCCTCCGCGACCCGCCGCACCGTCTCGGGCGAGACCTCCGTGCGCTCGGCCATGAGCTGCACGGAGCGCTTCCGCTTGAGGGAGACGCGCGTGACCATCCACGCCTCCTCGGCGGTGAGGTCGTCGTCGCGCGAGATCGTCTCGTACACCTTGAGCGGGTCGAGCTTGCCCACCCGGCGCCACAGGATGAGCCGCAGCTCGTCGAGCGACGTGCGGGCGGACCCCAGCCCGAACGACTCACCGGCGGCCTGCCCCGCGCTGCCGGGCCCGTCACCGCGGGTGGCGCTGCGCAGCTCGACCTCGGGCAGCAGCCACGTGAGGACGAAGGCGAGCGCCGCCACCGGTACGGCCCAGAGGAAGACGACGTGCAGCGCGCCCGCGTAGGCGTCGACGAACCAGCTCTGCACCTCGGGCGGGCACTGCGCGAGCGTCTGCGACGAGGCGGACAGGGCGGCCGGTGAGCAGGGGCCCTGGGCGGTCGCCGGGACGGCGGTGGTGAGCTCGGTGCCGAGCCGGTTCGCGAAGACGGTGCCGAACACCGCGACGCCCACGGACGACCCGATGGTCCGGAAGTAGGTGGCGCCCGACGTGGCGGTGCCGAGGTCCTTGTAGTCGACGGCGTTCTGCACCGCGATCACCAGGACCTGCGTGACCATGCCCAGCCCGGCGCCGAGCACGAACATGCTCAAGCCGGCCTGGAGCGTGCTCGTGTCCGGGCCCATGAGCGAGAGCAGGTAGAGGCCGACGGAGGTGATCGCGGTCCCGAGGATCGGGTAGATCTTGTACCGCCCGGTGCGGGAGATGAGCTGCCCGGACCCGATGGACGTGAGCAGCATGCCGAGCATCATCGGCGTCATCTCGAGGCCGGACTCCGTGGGTGTGGAGCCCTTGACGGTCTGCAGGTACAGCGGCAGATAGGTGATCGCGCCGAACATCGCGAACCCGACGACGAATCCGACGACCGCGGCCACGGTGAACACCCTGCTGCGGAACAGGTGCAGCGGCAGCACCGGCTCGGGGGCTCGCCGCTCGACGACGACGAACGCGACGATCCCGAGCACGGCGGCCGCGATCATCGCCCACACGGCGACGGAGTCCCACGCCCAGGTGCTGCCGCCCAGGCTCGTGACCAGCACGATCGCCGTCGAGACCGTGGCGAGCAGGATGATGCCGGCGTAGTCGACCTTGGGCTTGCGGCCGGCCTCGATGTGAGGGAGCACGGAGGCGACCACGAGCAGCGCGACCACGCCGATGGGGATGTTGATGTAGAAGACCCAGCGCCAGTCGAGGTTGTCCACGAAGAAGCCGCCGAGCAGCGGGCCGGCGACCGACGAGACGCCGAAGACGGCGCCGAAGAAGCCCTGGTACCTGCCGCGCTCGCGCGGCGGGACGACGTCGCCGATGATCGCCTGCGACAGCACCATGAGCCCGCCGCCGCCCACGCCCTGGACGGCACGCCACGCGATGAGCTGGCCCATCGTCTGGGACGTGCCCGACAGGATCGACCCGACGAGGAAGATGAGGATGCAGGCGATGAACAGCGCCTTGCGCCCGTAGAGGTCGCCGAGCTTGCCCCACAGCACCGTGGTGGCCGTGCTCGCGAGCATGTAGGCCGTCACGACCCAGGACAGGTGCTCCGCGCCGCCCAGGTCGGACACGATGGTGGGCAGCGCGGTGGCGACGATCGTCTGGTCGAGCGCGGCGAGCAGCATCGCGAGCATGAGCCCGCCGAAGATGGCCAGCACCCTGCGCTGCGGCAGGGCCTCCGGCTCGGCGGGTGGTGCGCTCGGTGCTGTGGCCATCGCGTGCCCTTCCTGTCGGGCGGACGACGGCGTCCGCACGGTGAGCAGGTCCCCGCTTGGCAGGCTCGCACGGTCTTCGTCGGAGGGCACGGCGAACTACCCCGACGGATCGCGTGCTCCCTCGGCAGCCCGGGTGCTCCCTCGGCAGGAGGTGGGGCTCGTGCAGCACCTGTTGTCGTCGAGTAGTTGATGAGATACAGTACTTGGTGTGATGCAGCGAGCTGAACCTTCGACGGCGGACGACGCGTTCTCCGCCGACCTGCTGCGTGGTCACACCGACACGATCGTGCTCGCGACGCTCCGTCGCGGTGACCGCTACGGCTTCGAGATCTACAAGACGATCCGCGATGCCACGGGCGGTGCGCACGAGATCAAGGAGGCCACGCTCTACGCGACGTACCGCCGTCTCACCAAGGACGGCCTGGTCGAGGCCTACTGGGGCGACGAGTCCCAGGGCGGGCGCCGCAAGTACTACCGGATCACGGACGCCGGGCGGGCCGTGTTCCGGAGCAACGTCGCCGCGTGGGTCGCCACCCGCGACGTCATCGACTCCCTCCTCAGCACCGGTACCAGCACGGGCACCAGCACAGACAAGGACACCTCCCGATGACCACCGTCCACCGCCTCCTCGACGACGCGTTCGCGGGCGTCGAGCCGTCCCCCGAGGTCCAGGACCTCAAGGAGGAGATCCGGGCGAACCTCGAGGCCCGGGCCGCCGAGCTGCAGGCCGGCGGCGCGTCGCCCGACCACGCCGCCCGGCGCGCGTTCGACGAGCTCGGCGACGTCCGCGCGCTCGTCGCCGACGCGCAGGCGGACGTGGCCGCCGAGACCGGCGGCGCCCCTCGCACCCCGATGCAGGAGGCCTTCGCGGCCGCCCAGCAGCACCGCGTCCGGCCCCGGCCGCGCTT
>NZ_JBHXAW010000377.1:0-3294 GCF_042726645.1 Isoptericola sp. NPDC060257 | reverse complement strand
CCCCGTGCGGAGCGACCGGCCGTCGTCGTGCAGCGTCCCGGGCGTCAGCCCTGGAAGCGCGGGAAGGCCGAACGGCCGGCGTAACGACCGGCGTCGTCCAGCGCCTCCTCGATGCGCAGGAGCTGGTTGTACTTGTTGATGCGCTCGCCGCGGGCGGTGGCGCCGGTCTTGATCTGGCCGGCATTCGTGGCGACGGACAGGTCGGCGATGGTGGTGTCCTCGGTCTCGCCGGAGCGGTGCGAGGTCATCGTCGTGAAGCCGTTGCGCTGCGCGAGCGTGACGGCGTCGAGCGTCTCGGTGAGCGTGCCGATCTGGTTGAGCTTGACCAGCAGCGAGTTGGCGGCCTTCTCCTCGATGCCGCGGGCGAGGCGCTCGGGGTTGGTGACGAACAGGTCGTCGCCGACGACCTGCACCTTGTCGCCGACCTCGGACACGAACTGCGTCCAGGCGCCCCACTCGTCCTCGGACAGCGGGTCCTCGATGGAGACGATCGGGTAGTTCGCGACCAGGCCCTCGTAGAGCTTGATCATGTCCTCGGTCGAGTGCACCTCGCCGTTCTTGAAGTGGTACGCCCCGTCCTTGAAGAACTCGGTCGCGGCGACGTCCATCGCGATGGCGACGTCGGAGCCCGGCGTGAAGCCCGCCTTCTCGATCGCCTCGACGATGAGGTCCAGGGCGGCGGAGTTCGACGGCAGGTCGGGGGCGAACCCGCCCTCGTCGCCGAGGCCCGTGGAGAAGCCCTTGCCCTTCAGCACGCTCTTGAGGGCGTGGTAGACCTCGGTGCCCGTGCGCAGGGCCTCCTTGAAGGTCGGCGCACCGATCGGCGCGATCATGAACTCCTGGAAGTCCACCGTCGAGTCGGCGTGCGACCCGCCGTTGATGATGTTCATCATCGGCACGGGCAGCACGTGCGCGTTCGGGCCGCCCACGTAGCGGAACAGGTCCAGGCCGGCCGACTTCGCGGCGGCCTTCGCGACGGCGAGCGAGACGCCGAGGATCGCGTTGGCGCCCAGCTTGCCCTTGTTCGGGGTGCCGTCCAGCTCGATGAGGGTCTGGTCGATGATGCGCTGCTCCTCGGCGTCGTAGCCGATGAGCTCGGGGGCGATGTCGTCGATGACGGCGTTGACCGCGCCCTCGACGCCCTTGCCCAGGTAGCGCCCCTTGTCGCCGTCACGACGCTCGACGGCCTCGAACGCGCCGGTCGAGGCGCCCGACGGGACCGCCGCGCGGGCGAAGGTGCCGTCGTCCAGCGCGATCTCCACCTCGACGGTGGGGTTGCCGCGCGAGTCGAGGATCTCGCGTGCTCCAACGGCTTCGATGCTTGCCACGGGTGCTCCTTCAGACGGGGTCCGCGGGCGACCGCGCGACCACGCTCAGGCGAGTGCCCGGGGCCGCTGACGCCCGCGACGGTGCTGGGTTGACGCCCCCAGCCTAGACCGGCGCCTCAGCACGGGCGCCCGCGACCACCCACCGGGCACGGCCGCGCCGATAGCGTGGACCCCGTGGACAGCGTCTGGGACTTCCTCGGCTCGTACTGGTGGCTGATCTTCTTCGTCGGCCCCGCCGTCGGCGGCATGGCCCGGGGCATCTCGAGCTGGGACCGGCAGCGGCGCCAGGACAAGCTCGAGATGTACCGCATCAAGCACGGCGCCCCGCAGCCCGCCGCCCCGGCCGAGCAGGCCGACGGCGAGGCCCTGACCAGCGAGATCGAGCGCACGGTGGCCGCGCACGACGCGACGCAGCAGCGCTGGCTGGCGTACGAGCTCGACGCCGTGAAGTCCCTCGAGTACCCGTTGATGTCGGACATGCGTGAGCAGGTGACCGTCGATTTCCACCGGGCCCGGCGGGCGGCGGAGGACCTCCGCCCCGACGACCTGGACGAGCTGCGCGACCGCCGCCGCCTCGACCGCTACCGCGACGCCGTCCGCGAGATGCAGGTCCGCTTCGACGTCGCGGAGCGGGAGGCGAAGCGGCGTCGCGCGTCCGACTTCTCCCCCGCCGAACGGCAGGCCCTCGACCGGGCGAAGAAGCTGCTTGCCATGGCCGACGACGAGGGGTCGTCGCAGGCCGAGCGGCAGTCCGCGTACCGGCGGGCCATGAAGGAGCTCGAGGGGATCGTCGTGCTGCCCGACGCCGCCACCGATGCGCTCGAGCAGCGCATCGCCGGCGAGCTGGGGCAGACCGCGGGCGACTGACCGACGGACCGCCCCTCCCGAGCGACCCGGTCAGCGCTCGTCGGGCAGCGTCCGCCGGGCCGCCCGGCTCCCTCAGACGGCCGTGGCCACCAGCCGCTCGAGGGTCGCCCGGGCTGGCGGCCCCCAGGTGGGCTTGCCGCCCGGGCGGCCGTGGTCGCCGGCGTGGCCGACGAGCAGCCCGCCCAGCGCGGTGGCCGCCGCCCACCCGCGGGCGCGACGTCGGGTCGCGTCGTCGGCGGGGCGGCCGTCCGGTCCGCGGTAGGCCGCGTGGAAGAGGTCGACGGCGCCGTCGGGCAGCAGACGCCACGCGCCGGCCAGGTCGTAGGCGGGGTCGCCGGCGCACAGGTCGCCGAAGTCGACCACGCCGCTCAGGGCGCCGTCGGCGGTGACGACGTTGGCCGGGTGCAGGTCGGCGTGCAGCCACACCGCCGGCCCGTCCCACGCGGGGGCGTCGACGGCGTCCTGCCAGACGGCGCGCAGCGGCTCGGGGTCGCCGACGAGCCCGCGCTCGACCACCTCGGCGAGACCGTGCTCGACACCCACGGTGTGGTCCGCGAGCGAGCCACCGCGGCCCCGTCCGGCCGGCGCGCCGTCCGGGGCCGGGTGATGCAGCGCGGACAGGAACGCCGCGAGGACGTCCGCCGACTCCGGCCGCGTGACGGGTGCACGGTCGGCGGGCTCGCCGGGCACCCACGTCGTGACGATCCAGGGTCGACCGAACAGGGCGCCCGGCTCGCCGAGCCGCTGCGGCACGGGCACCGGCAGCGGCAGGTGCGGGGCGATCCCGGGCAGCCAGTCGTGCTCCTTGCGCAGGAGGGCGTCGGCCGACCCCGTGGCCCACGGCAGCCGCACGGCGAGGTCGTCGCCGAGCCGCCAGAGCTGGTTGTCCCAGCCGCGCGCGCCCAGGCGGACGGGGAGGTGGGCGAGGTCCGGGTGCTGCTCGCGCAGCAGGTCCCGGACCAGGTCGGCGGTGATCTCGACGTCGGTGGTGGTCACGCCGCGTCACGCTAGCGGCGCGCGCCACCCCGCCGGGGTCGCGCCACGACCCCGCACCGGATCGTCACGACGTCGGCACGCACCGCCCTTCGAGCAAGCGATC
>NZ_JBHXAW010000376.1:0-3322 GCF_042726645.1 Isoptericola sp. NPDC060257 | reverse complement strand
GGCTTTGCCCTCGGAGCGGGGTGTCGGTAGCGTTGTTGAAGCGCTTCGACGATCCGCACCGACGATCGTCGCCGGTAGCGTGACCGCCGTGCCGCACCGCCGCGGCACCCAGAGGAGGACCCGTGGACGTGCCTGCCTTCCGTGACCACCGCCTGCCGACGCCCGAGCGCGCCGTCGACCTGCTGTCCCGGCTGTCGCGCGACGAGCGCGTCGCGATGCTCCACCAGCACGCCCCCGCCGTCGAGCGGCTCGGGCTCGCGCCGTTCCACACCGGCTGCGAGGCGCTGCACGGCGTCGCCTGGCTGGGGGAGGCGACCGTGTTCCCGCAGCCGGTGGGGCTCGCGGCGACCTGGGACACCGACCTGGTGCGCCGGGTCGGCGACGCGACCGCGAGCGAGGTGCGCGCCAAGCACCGCGCGGACCCGTCGGTGAGCCTCAACGTGTGGGCCCCCGTGGTGAACACGTTGCGGCACCCCGCGTGGGGCCGCAACGAGGAGGGGTACTCCGAGGACCCGCACCTGACCGCCCACCTCGCCACCGCCTACAGCCGGGGTCTGCGGGGCGACCACGAGCGCGTGTGGAAGACGGTCCCGACGCTCAAGCACTTCCTCGCGTACAACAACGAGACCGACAGGTCGTCGACGAGCTCGAACCTCGACCCGCGCACCCTGCACGAGGAGGAGCTGCCCGCGTTCCGCGAGCCCGTCGAGGCGGGGGTGGCCGGCGCGGTGATGCCCTCGTACAACCAGGTGAACGGCGTGCCGGCGCACCTGCAGGGCGCGCTGTTCGACGAGCTGCGGTCGTGGGCCCCGGGCTCCGTCGCGCTCGTCTCGGACGCCGCGGCGCCCGCCTTCCTCGTGACGCTGCAGGGCGCGGCGTCCGACCGGGCCGCGGGGAACGCCGCGATGGTGCGCGCGGGTGTCGACTCCTTCACGGACGACGACGCCGACCGTGGGCCCACGGTCCGGCGGATCGAGGAGGCGCTCGACCGCGGGCTCCTCACGGCCGACGACGTCGACCGTGCCGTGCTGCGCCTGCTCGAGCTGCGGATCCGTTCGGGTGAGCTGGACGGCGAGCACGACCCGTACGCCGACCTCGGCGAGATCGACCCGCCCGAGCACCGGGCGCTGGCGCGGGAGGCGGCCGCCCGCGGGGTCGTCGTCCTGCGCGACGACGCCCGGGCGCTGCCGCTGCCGGCGTCGGGCACCGTCGCGGTGGTCGGCCCGCTCGCGGACGTCGTGCTCACCGACTGGTACTCGGGCACGCCGCCGTACGCCGTGACGCCGGTCGACGGGCTGCGCGCGGCGCTCGGCGCGGACCGCGTCGAGGCGGCCACGGGGGCCGACGTGGTCGCGCTGCGCGTGGCGGCCACCGGCCGCTACGTCGCGGTGTCCGAGGACGGCGCCCGCGTGGTGGCGGACGCGGCCGCCGCCGACAAGGCCACGCACCTCGAGGTCACCGACTGGGGCGACGGCGTGCTCACGTTCCGGTCGGCGGCGTCGGGGCGCCTCCTCACCGGTGCGTCCTGGCCGCTGCGCGCCGACGC
The DNA here is from genome assembly GCF_042726645.1 of Isoptericola sp. NPDC060257. Taxonomy (NCBI): domain Bacteria; kingdom Bacillati; phylum Actinomycetota; class Actinomycetes; order Micrococcales; family Promicromonosporaceae; genus Isoptericola; species Isoptericola sp. NPDC060257. Next base: position 1,776 of record NZ_JBHXAW010000376.1, on the reverse strand, counting down.
GGGCCGGGTGGGCGGGTGGGAGGTGCAGGAGAGCTTCCGCCGGCACGTCCACCCCGACGGGTCGTGGTCGCTGCTGCACCTCGGGTCGGGCCGCTGGGTGCGGGCCCAGCGGGACACGGGCGTGCTGTGCGCCGAGGGGCGCACGCCCGAGGACGCCGCCCGGTTCGTGCCGCGCGTCCTCGAGTCGGGCGCCGCCCGCGTGGCGGAGGTCGCGGGGCGCTGCGACGCCGTCGTCGTCGTGGTCGGCAACGACCCGCACCTCGGCGGCCGCGAGACGCAGGACCGGCCGCACCTCATGCTCCCCGACGCCGCGGTCGAGGTCTGGCGGGCGGCGGCCGAGGCCAACCCGCGCGCCGTCCTGACGATCGTGTCGAGCTACCCGTACGTGCTCGGCCCGGGGGCCGGGGACGCGTCGACCGTCGTGTGGAGCAGCCACGCCGGCCAGGAGCTCGGGCACGGGCTCGCCGACGTGCTGACCGGAGCGGTGGAGCCCACGGGCCGCCTGGCGCAGACGTGGCCCGCCCGCCCGGAGCAGGCGGGCGACCTGTTCGACTACGACACCCGCCGCCAGCAGGTCACCTACCGGCACCTGCCGGCGGGGGAGCTCGGGACGCCCGCCTTCGCGTTCGGCCACGGGCTGACCTACGGCGACGTCGCCTACCACGGCCTCGCGCTGTCCCGCGACGTCGTGCCCGCCCCGGCCCCGACCCAGGACCACCCGCCGCTGCGGCCGGCGGACCCCGCCGCGGCGGGGGTGGTCACGGCGCGCGTGACCGTGCGCAACGACGGCGCACGCCCGGCCGAGGAGCTCGTGCAGGTCTACGCGCTGGGCGGGCCCGCGTCCGGAGTCCCGACGCCGGAGCGGCTGCTGCTGGGGTACGGGCGGGTCCGCCTGGCCCCGGGCGAGGCAGCGGTGGTCGACGTCCCGGTCGACGTCGCGCGGCTGGCCGTGTGGGAGCAGGGGACGGGCGGCGGGATGCTCGACGGCGTGCTGCGGGTCGCGCCGGGGGAGTACACGCTCGCGGCGGGCCCGTCGAGCGTCGACCTCCCGGCACGGCGACGGCTGACCGTGGGGGCCCCGGCACGATGAGGATCGACACCGAGGGCAGGACCGCGCAGGGCCTGACGACGTTCGTCCTGTTCGTGGTGCTCAACGTCGCCTATTTGGTGGTGTGCCTGCCGCTCGTCACGGTCGGCGCGGCGACGAGCGCGCTGCTCGAGGTGACGCTGCGCTATGCGGACGACGAGCGCGGTCACCTGGTGCGCGGCTTCTTCGTCGCCCTCGGGCGGAACGCGTGGCGGGGCACCGCGGTGCTCGTGGCGTTCGCGGTCCCGGCGGCGATGCTCGTCTTCAGCGGATTCTTCTGGCTGTCGTCCGACGGGGCGCTGACCGCGGTCGCCGGGGCGCTCGCGCTCCTGGGCGCGGCCTACCTGCTCGCGGCGCTGCTGTACGGCCTCGCCCTGGTCGGCTGGTTCGACGCCCCGCTGCGTCGGACCGTGCGCAACGCGCTGCTGCTGCCGCTGGCCGAGCCGGCGCGCACCCTGGGGCTGGCGGCGATCCCGGTGGGCGCGGCGTGCGTCGCCTACGTTCTGCCGCAGACGCTCTTCCTGGCCGCCACGATCGGCGTCTCGTTCGGCGCCTACGCGTGCGCCCTCCTGCTGCACGGCGTCTTCCGCCGGCGGCAGGCGCACCCCTCGGAGCTGGAGCCGGTGAGCCCGCACTCGGGGGAGTGACCGGCGCGGCGCGGGAGCGGGGACGACGAAGGGCTCGGGCAT
>NZ_JBHXAW010000375.1:0-3338 GCF_042726645.1 Isoptericola sp. NPDC060257 | reverse complement strand
GACCCTTCTCCCCCTCGACGACCATGAACGCGACCCGCTGGCCCTCCGCGATCACGCCGCCCCCGACGATCGCCGAGCTGTGCACGAAGATCTCGACGCCGCCGTCGTCGGGCGTGACGAAGCCGTACCCCTTGGTCGGCTCGTACCAGTTCACGGTGCCGAGCACCCCCACGGGGGCGTCGGCGGCCCGGTCGCCGGTGACCCGGACGCGCCGCGCCTGCGGGCCACGGTCGCCCTCGCCGACCTCGAACTCCACGGTCTGTCCCTCGCGGAGCTGCTTCGGCCCGTCGTCGCCGACGATCTCGGACGCGTGCACGAAGAGGTCCTCGGCCTCGTTCCCGAGGTCGATGAAGCCGAACCCGCGGTCGGCGTCGAACCATCGGACTGTTCCCTGGGGCACCTGGTACTCCTCGTCTTGGCAGATAGTGCTCCCCCCAGTGTCGCGCGGAGAACGGTCACGGCGAGAATCGCCGGGCCTGTGGTGGGATCGCCGCATGCACCCTGAGTCCGCCGAGGAGTACCACGCCCGCATCGCCGCGCACGCCGGCCCGGACGGGCGGCTGCCTGTCGCCGTCGAGGAGATGCCCGGCTGGGACATCTACCCCTACGAGGTGGACTCCCTGCGGATGAAGCCCCTGCGCCCGCTGGCCGACGCCGAGCCGCCGCGGCGCGGCGAGGACCCCGCCGACTGCTGGTGCGCCGGGACCCCCGAGGAGCGGACCGCCCGGTTCGCGGGCTGGGTCTGGCGCAACGAGCGATGGGTGCTCACGGCGGACCTCGAGCAGGGTCTGCCCGTGTTCCTCACCCTGGTGCCCGTCGCCACGCACTGCGACCTGCCCACCGTCCCGGCCGACCTCGCCGCGGAGATGGGGCAGCTCGTCGTCGCGGTGTCGGCCGCCGTCGAGGCGCTGCCGAGCGTGGGCCGCGTGCAGCTCGCCAAGTGGGGCGACGGCGGGGCGCACCTGCACCTGGCCTTCCTCGGCCGGCCGGCCCGCGTGCTGCAGCTCCGCGGGTCGCCGCTGCTGGACTGGGCGGAGAACCTGCCCGACGTGCCGGCCGACGTCCTGCGCGCCAACGCCGCCGCCGTGGCGGCGCACCTGGTGGCCGCCGTCGGCGGCGAGGCCGGCACCCGGGACGGCTGACCCGGCAGGGAACGGTCAGCGGCGCCGGGTCCGCCCGAGGCGGGCGCCGGTACCGAAGTACTCGCGGAACACGTAGAGGGCCGGCGACCACGCGCCCGTGTCGACGTGCCCGGTGAGGGTGTCCACGACTTCCCGATCCGCGTGGACCGCGCGCACGTAGACCTCGACGATGCGGAAGTCCTCGGCGTCGGGACCCGCGGGGGCGTGGATCGCCTGCACCTCCGCCTCGCACTGGATCGCGCACTCGGCGATGCGTGGCGGGTGCACCAGCGTGGACGGCTGCGCGGTGAAGCCGCCCGGGGTCCACTTGTCCCCCGCGCTGCGGAAGCGGCCCTCCTTGTGCGGCGGGAGCGGGTCGCTGCCGCTGAGCAACGCGATCGCCTCCACCTGCGACCAGCGGTCGGCGTGCGGGAAGTTGACCACGCACTCCCCCTCGCGCTCGAGGTTCGCGAGGGTCTGCGAGCCGGTGCCCCAGCCCAGCACGACCGTGCGCCCCAGCGTCCACGCCGACGACATCGGGCCGATGTTCGCCGACCCGTCGGGGCTGGTCGTGGTGACCAGCGCGATCGGGGTGCCGACGTACAGGACCGGTGGGTCGATGGTCACGTGCGACGACGGGGCGCCCTGGGGCCCCGGGTCTCGCACGGAGGAAACGGCGGTCCGGCTCATGACCCCAGCATCGGGGCGGGACGCTTCGGCCTCCGCCGAACCGTCAGAGCGCCTTGCGCATCTGCTGCGTGACGACGGCGTACCCGGCGGAGTCGTAGAGCGCGACGGCGGCGGCGTTGCGGCCGAAGACGTTCAGCTCCAGCGCGGTGGCGCCCGCCTGCCGGGCGGCGTCCTCCGTCGCCTCCAGCAGCGCGCGCCCCAGGCCCTGGCCTCGCCGCTGCTCCACGACCTCGATGTCGTAGAGGAACGCGATCCCTGCCGTGGCGTGCGGCGGGTCCAGCGCCACCCAGGAGCGCCCGATCGGCTCGCCGTGGGCGTCGACGGCGAGGTTGACGAGCATCCGTTCGGTCGCCGGCCCCTGCGGCAGGAGCGCTGCGGTCTCGTCGCGGGCCCGCCGCACCGCTCCCTCGTACGGCCAACGGCCGGCGGCGACCTGCTCCGCCGCGTAGTCCGCCGCCAGGGCGTCCTGCCACTCGTCGAACTCGGCCGGGGTCATCGGGCGCAGCGTCACCGTCGTCATGCAGGGCATGCTGGCACGCTCGAGGAGCGGGTGGACGCCAGGAGGGCGGCGCCCGCCACGACGGCCCTCGCGCCGCTCCTGCCCGGCGATGCCGTACGGTCGGCGTCGATGAGCGAGTTCTGGCACGACGCGGCGCTGCCGCAGCTGGAGGCGCGGCGGTCCTGGCAGGACGCCGCGTGCTACCGCCCGCACTCGCACGACCGGTTCTCGATCGGGCTGATCGACGCCGGCTCGACGACGTTCACCGGCGCGGACGGCCGTCCCGTGCCGCTCGCCGCCGGCGACGTGATCCTCATCCCCGCCGGGCACGTGCACTCGTGCAACCCGGACCAGGGCCGCTGGGAGTACGGGATGATCCACGCCGACCAGGACTGGGTCGCCGGCCTGCTGGCCGCCGGGGCGGACGCCCTCCTCGCCGGCATCACCGTCCTGCGCGCCCCCGGCGCCTACCGCCCGGTGCGCGCCGTGGAGGACCTGCTGTTCGCGCCCGGCGACGGCAGACCGGTCGACGGCGCCCTGGTCGAGGAGGCGCTCCGTCACGCTCTCGGGGCCTGCGCGACGACGCCGCCGCACCGCCGGATCGCCCCCACCACGGACGACGCGCTGCTGGAGCGCCTGCGCCCGGTGCTCGCCCGCCTGCACGAGGACGCGTCGAACCCCGCCCTCGACGAGCTGGCCGCTGTCGCCGGGATGGACCGGTACGCGCTGGTGCGGACGATGAAGCGGGCCACCGGGCTCACCCCTGTCTCATGGCGCCACAACGACCGGGTCACCTCCGCGCGGGCGATGCTGCGCGCAGGCAGGCCGCTCGCCGACACCGCGCACGCGCTCGGGTTCGCCGACCAGAGCCACTTCCACCGAGTGTTCCGCGCCCACGTGGCCGCCACCCCCGGCGCCTACCGGCGCTGACGCCGCGCCCGTTCGCGTGCCCGCGGGTGAGGGCGCGCAAGAACGTCCAAGACGGCGCCGGTGGGCCGGCCCCAGCATGCCCGCATGGAGCAGTTCCT
>NZ_JBHXAW010000374.1:0-3343 GCF_042726645.1 Isoptericola sp. NPDC060257 | reverse complement strand
GAGCACCTCCCCGTGCCGGTCCCGGCCGTCCGCCGGGCGAACGCGCCGTGCGCGGCGACGCCCGGCCGTGCGATGATGTCGGGCGAGCCTCCCCGCCGTCCGGCGCCGGGAGGCTCTTGCGTATGACGACTCCTGCGCCCCTCCCCGGCCCGTCCGCCCACTGCCCGCCCGCCCACCTCGAGGGCGCGCCGGTCCGGGTCCGCCGCGCCACGACGGAGGACCGCGCGGTCCTCGAACGGCTGTGGCTCCTCTTCCGCCACGACATGTCCGCCGTCTCGGGCGAGCTGCCGGGCCCCGACGGCCGGTTCCGCGACGACCGCCTCCGCGCTGCTCTCGACGAGATCGACCGTGACGTGCGGGCGGACGGGGGCGGGACGGGCCGTCGTGCCGCGACCTGGCGGGGCTACCTGGCCGTGCTCCCCGACGGGGCACCGGGCCGCTCGGGCGAGCGGCCGGTGGCGTTCGCCCTGGTCCGGGGCCTCGACGCGCCGACCCGCGTGCTGTCGGCGTTCTTCGTCGCGCGCGCCGCGCGGCAGCGCGGCGTCGGGCGGGACGTCGCGGCGGCGGTGCTGCGCGACGTGCCGGGCCCGTGGGAGATCGCGTACCAGGACGCCAACGCCGGCGCCGCGGCGTTCTGGCCGCGCGTCGCGACCGAGGTCACGGGCGACGGCTGGTCGGTCACGCACCGTCCGGTGCCCGGCCGGCCCGAGGTGCCGCCGGACGCCTGGCTGAGCCTCGTCGTGGGCCAGGTGCCCGGGTAGCCGGTCAGGATCCGGCGGCGGGCTCCTCCGGCGGCTGCTGCTGGGCCGCCGCGAGGCGCGCCTTCATCGTGGCCGCGTAGACGTCGACGTACTCCTGCTCGGACAGCCGCAGGATGGCGTACATGATCTCGTCGGTCACGGAGCGCAGCACGAACCGGTCGCCCTCCATCCCGCGGTAGCGGCTGAAGTCGAGGGGCTCGCCGAAGACCATGCCGATCGGCATCGGCTTCGGGACCGAGCGACCGAGCGGCTGCGCGACGTCGGTGCCCACCATCGCGACGGGGATCACGGGGGCGCCGGACTCCAGCGCCAGGCGGGCGACGCCGGTCTTGCCGCGGTACAGCCGCCCGTCGGGGCTGCGCGTGCCCTCGGGGTAGATGCCGAACAGGTCGCCGTCGTCCAGCACCCGCAGCCCCGTGTTGAGCGCGGCCTCGCTGGCCTTCCCGCCCGAGCGGTCCACCGGGATCGTCCCGACCCCGCGCATGAAGCCGGCCACGAGGCGCCCGCGGACGCCGCCGCCGGTGAAGTAGTCCGACTTGCCCAGGAACTGGACCTGACGGTCGAGGACGAGCGGCAGCACGAACGAGTCGATGACGGCGAGGTGGTTGCTCGCGAGGATCGCCGGACCGGAGGTCGGGACGTTCTCGACGCCCTTCGTCCAGGGGCGGAACGCCAGCCGGAGCCACGGCCCCACCAGCACGTTCTTCATCACCCAGTAGAACAACTGTCCTCCTCGCCCAGTCTCGGCAGCCCCCGGTCAGCGGACCGCCGTCGACGGGCCGTGGCGCCGGCGGGCGGACCGTCGACGCGTTGCTTCGCCCACGACAATAGAGTGAACCCATGCCCGCACCGAACCCGGACGCCGAACCGGACCTGCCGGACGACGACCTGCCCGACGACGCCGTCGAGGCGCGCTGGGCCGACATCGTCGCCCAGCTCGGGCCGCTCGACGAGCCCACCGACGCCGACCGGGCGGACGAGCCTGCGGGCGGCACCTCGGACGACACGACGAGCGACCCCGCGGCCGACGTGCGCGGCGAGGACACCGCGCCGCCGCCCGGTCGGGTGGTGAGCCCCGGTCCCCGCGACTGGCCCGTCACGCCCGAGATCGAGGATCTCGAAGAGACGGAGTCTCACTTCACGCCGCCGGAGCCGGAGCCGGTGCTCTCCCGCGACCCGCTCCTCACCCTCGCGTGGGCCGTCGTCGTCGGGGTGCCGGTGCTCGTCGTGCTCGGCGTCGTCCTGCGCGCTGCCGTCCCGGCCCTGCGCATCCCGGGATGGTCCGGCCCTGTCGCCGGCGTCCTGTTCCTCGTCGCGCTGGGCATCCTCCTCTGGCGGATGCCGCACCGCCGCGACCCGGACGACCACAGCACGGGCGCCGTCGTCTGACCGGCCCGTGCGGGGCCAGGCCGGGCGACGGGGCCGGCCGACGTGCGGATCAGCGCCGGGCGAGGTCGGCGGCGCCGATGATGCCCGCCTCGTTGCCGTGCTCGGCGAGCTCGATCTGCGCCACCGGGCGGTGCCCGAGGGCCGACAGCTGCGCCTCGTACGCCTTGCGCACGGGCAGGAGCAGCAGGTCGCCGGCCGCGCCGACGCCGCCGCCGATGACGATGAGCTCGGGGTCGAGCAGCGCGGCGACGGACGCCGAGCCCTCGCCGATCCAACGGCCGAGCGTCGCCAGCAGCTCGACCGCGAGCTCGTCGCCCTCCTGCGCCGCCTGCGTGACGTGCGGGCCCTCGAGCGCCGACACGTCGCCGCCGGCGAGCTCGACCAGCCGCGTCGCCCGCTCCGGCTGGGCGATCACCGCCTGCTTCGCGTCGCGCACCAGGGCCGTGCCGGACGCGTACTGCTCCCAGCAGCCCTCGTGCCCGCAGCCGCAGTAGTGGCCGCCCGGGACGACCCGCATGTGCCCCACCTCGGCCGCGACGCCCCACTTGCCGCGCACGAGCTCGCGGTCCACCACGATCGCGCCGCCGAGCCCGGTGCCGACCGTCAGCATGAGCATGTCGGTGGCCTCGCGGGCGGCACCGAAGCGGAACTCCGCCCAGCCAGCGGCGTTGGCGTCGTTCTCGACGACCACGGGGACGTCGACGTCCAGCAGCGCCTCGATCCGCTCGGCGAGCGGGTACTCGCGCCAGGCGATGTTCGGGGCGAAGAGCACCGACCGCCGGTCGGGGCTCACGAAGCCGGCGGCGGCGAGGCCGATCGCGCCGACCTCGTGCTCCTTGGCCAGCTCGGTGCACGCGTCCGCGATGGCCTGATCGATGGAGGCGACGTCGTCCGCGACCGTCTCGCGCCGTACCTTCGCGAGAATCTTGCCCGCCTCGTCCACCACACCCACGGCAATCTTCGTGCCGCCGATGTCGACTCCGATGGCGTGCATGCGGGAACCTCGCGTTCATGTGTCGGGACGCCGCGTCCGTACGGCGCATCACCCGGTCGCCGTCGCGGCGCGGGGGCGCGCGGTGCGCGCAGGGACAAGACTAGCCACCGCGACCGGGGGGTGCGACGCTCGTCCACCACCGGGACGTCACCGCGACGTCACCGGTGGTCACGGACCGTCACCGAACCGTGTCCTGGAC